>CAZXSG010001084.1:0-2058 GCA_964643185.1 uncultured Holophagales bacterium | reverse complement strand
TCCTCTTCGGGTAGACCGACGCCCTGGAGATCCGCATCGAGGCCGAGCGCGGCATGGGCTCGGGCAACTGCGCGTTCTGGGCGCCGGCCACCTTCGACATCGGCGACGACAACCTCGCCTACGTCCTCGACCCCGAGGGTGACCCCGAGGAGAAGATCCGCAACGCCGCCGGGGGCTGCCCGACCCCGGCCCTCGGCCTCTCGGCCACCGCCGCTCTCCGCACGAACATCGATTCCTGGATCAAGTACCAGAGCAACATCGGTGGCATGGTGCAGGTCGGTTACGTGCCCAAGCAGCGGGCGGACGGCCCGGTGCAGAGGCTCCAGCGCGCCTCGACGGATCCCGAGCCCGCCCCGGCCCCGGCCCCCATCGCTCCCGCGGCCGAGCCCGCGCAGCCGATGAGCGCGCCCATCTCCGAGCCGCAGATCAAGACCGAGACGAGCACGACCGACGAGATCCTGTTCGACGCCGCCAAAAGCCGGCTCACCAACATCGCCAAGGCGATCCTCGACGGCGTCGCCCTGCGCCTCAAGAACAACCTCTCGGCGACCTGCACCGTGGTTGGGTACACGGATCCCAAGGAAAAGGGCGGCGAGCACGCGACCCTCGCGAAGGCTCGTGCCGAGTCCACCAAGGACTACCTGGTGAAGCGCCACGGTATCGATGCCTCGCGCATCAAGACCGAAGTCATGGCCGACGCCGAGGCCGGCGCCGACTCGACCCGCAACCGTCGCGTCGTCGTGACCGTCAAGTTCCCCTAGGCAACAGCACCAGCCTCTTGCTTTGGAATCCAGAACGCCGGGCATCGCCCGGCGTTTCTGCTTTTTCAGGCGGTCCGTTTGGTCCACGGGACCGGGATGGATCCCGCGTCGCTAACGTACACTGACCGAGGTGAGCGGCGTCTTCACGAGCACGGGGACTTTTTCGACGACGGCGACGGGGACCGGCACGAATGCCACGCCCCCGCAGCTCCTCCGATCGAAGCCTCTGGTCGTCATCGCGACCGTCGCGGTCGTTGCGCTGCTCTGGTACGGCAAGGTTCTCTTCGTGACGTTCTTCTTCGCGCTCTTCCTTTCGTTCGCGCTGCACCCGTTCGTCGAGCTCCTGGAGCGCATCAAGGTGCCCCGCGCGATCGCCGTCTCGCTGGTCCTCGGAGTCCTCGGCGCGCTCCTCGTGTTCTTCGTCGTGAACGCTCTCGACCAGATCCAGAGCTTCTTCCAGGACCTTCCGTCGTACGAGACCCGGCTCCGCAAGCTCCTCGCGCGCGCTCAGGGATTTCTCGCCGAGGTCGAGGCGCGCACCAAGAGGCTCCTGCCCGACAAAGACTCCGGCGCGCGAGCCGTGAAGCTGGAGGAGAGCCAGTACAGCGCGTTCCAGCGGTTCGCGCTGCAGCTGAAGACGGTTCTGTCCATCCTCCTCTACACGGCGGCGATCCCGATCCTCTCGTTTTTCATGCTGAAGGATCGCGAAAAGTACTCCGGCGCGCTCGCGCGCATCCTGCGGCTCAAGGGCGGCCGGGCGGCCACCGACTTCGCGACCGGTGTTGCCCGCGTCCTCTCGGGCTACATCCTCGGCGAGCTCTTCGTCGTGCTCATCACGGCCTGCATCACGACCGCCGGGCTCCTCGTCCTCCGCGTGCCTTACAGCTACATTCTGGGTCCCCTGGCGGGGCTGAGCGTGCTCGTTCCCTATGTGGGGGTGGCCTTCTCGACGACACCGGCTCTGCTCGTCGCTGCCGTCGCGACCGACGATCCGACGCTGGCACTCAAGGTGCTCGTCTTCTACTCGATCGTCCAGTTCCTGGAAGGCAATGTCCTCACGCCGTTCATCGTGGGAGGGCGCGTGAAGCTCCACCCGCTCGCGGTCATGATCGCGTTCCTCTTCTGGGGGATCCTCTGGGGAGTTCCCGGCGCGATTCTCGCCGTGCCTCTCACGGCCACGATCAAGGTCGTCGCCGAGCGCTTCGAACGGTTCGCCCCCTGGGCCGCGCTCCTCGGAGAGAAGACGCCCGACCCCGAAACGTAGCTCAATTACCGGGAAACCCAGTTATGGGTTTCC
>CAZXSG010001083.1:0-2062 GCA_964643185.1 uncultured Holophagales bacterium | reverse complement strand
CCCCCTGGCGCTTCCGGGCCCGTACCTGGCCTCGGTCTTCCGGGACCTTGAACGGGGACTCGCCCGTGGCTGTTATGGTGACCCACAGGGGATTCGGGACGCTGACGTGAGCTCAACGCGCGGGACAGGCAAGGCGGCGGATGGCGGGCCGCGCAGGCGCCCGACGATCAACGACATCGCGCGCCTGGCGAGCGTCTCGAAGAAGACGGTCAGCCGGGTGATCAACAACTCGCCCTTCGTGCGCGGCGACACGCGCGAGAAGATCCAGGCCGTGATCCGCGAGCATGGCTATGCGCCCGACCCCCAGGCCCGCGGCCTGTCGCTGCGGCGGTCGTTCCTGATCGGCCTGGTCTACCACGACGCCGACCCCCAGGACCGGGTTGACCTGCAGGGGGGGGTTTCGAGCGGGGCGTCCCGCGGTGGCGCGGGCGGGCGCGGCCGGCTCGGCGCGGATGCGCTCGGCCCGCCGGGCGTTCTCGTACCGGATCGCGGCCGCCCAGGAGCCGAGCGGCACGCCCACGGCCGCAAGAACGAGAAGCAGCGTCCGGAGGCTCTTCACCCGTCTCCCCACGCGTAGCCCGCGCCCTTCACGGCGACGACGATCCGGGGCTTCCTGGAATCGCGCTCGATCTTGGCCCGGAGGTTCGCGATGGTGACGTCGACGGTGCGTGTCGTGAGGTCGCCGCTCACGTTCCATACGTTCACGAGGAGGTCCTTCCTCGTGACGGTGGCCGTGCGATGGCGGTAGAGCCAGCGGAGGATGCCGGTCTCCTTCGGTGTGAGCGCCACGGTCGCGCCGTCGCGCCGGGCGACGTGGCGCGCGAGATCCATCTCGCAGCCATCGCTCGAGAGGACTTCCGGCTCACCGGGCTCGCGCGTCAGCCGTCGTGTCACGGACACGATGCGGGCCAGAAGCTCCCGCGCGCCGAACGGCTTGGTGACGTAGTCGTCGGCGCCGGCGTCGAGGCCGCGCACCACGTCGTCCTCTCCGGCGCGGGCCGTGAGCATGAGGATCGGCATCCCGGGCCGGGCCTCACGCAGCCGCCGGCACACGTCCACGCCGTCGCGGCCTGGGAGCATGAGGTCGAGGACCACGAGGTCCCAGGCCTCGGCCAGGCCCCTCTCCGTCGCGAGCGTCCCGTCGGCCACACCCTCGGGCTGGTGACCGGCCGTGGACAGGAGGTCCAGCAGGCCTTCCCGCAGGGAGAGATCGTCTTCGACCACGAGGATCCGCATGCGTTCGAAGTCTAGAAGGCCCTGCGCGCGGGGGGAGTCAAAGTGCCGATAAAAGCGGGTATCTCGCCCCCCGGGCGAGATACCTAAGCGGTCCTACCGGACCGCGTGCGTGGGATTCCGGTCGTTCGCGACACTCGTGAGCATGGACTCCGGCGCGCTTTCCATCGACCGAACGCTCCTCAGCGGCACCTGCGGAAGCCGGATCGCGGCGATTCTGACCGTGAGGCCGGAGGGGGCGGGACCCGTGGGCCTCCGCCTCCGTTCCCGCGCTCCGGAGCCGCTCCGCGAGCTCGCGACCCTGCCTCCGCCCGAGGAGCCGGGCGCGGTGCTCGTGGACCTCCGTCTGCCGGAGATGCCGTTCGAGGGTGAGCTCCTCATCGACGTCGAGGGCCGTCCGTCCCTGGCCGTTCCCGTCTCCGCCCGCTCCGGTGCGCCCGCCCGCTTCCCCGCGGCAGCGCTCGCGGCGCGCGCCTACGAGCTCCTCCTCGAGCGCGCCCCCGATGCCGACGGGCTGCGCTACTTCATCGAGGCGCTCCGCCGCGGGTTGCCGCTGGAGCTCCTCGTGAGGGAAATGGCCCGGGCCGCCGCCGCCCTGGGGCTCTCGCCGCGTCCGTCCGGGGATCTGCGCCGCCTGCTCGCCGAGGAGATGAGGAGCGCGTAAAAGGCGTCACCACTGATGCAGGCGCAGGGTGGACGGGACGGTCCCCGGCCTGTAGCGTCACCGGGCATATGGCGAAGAAGCTCGGAATCGTCAAGGAAATCCACGTCGGGGAGCGCCGTGTCGCGTGCTCACCCCCCACCGTCGCCAAGCTGGTCAAGGAAGGCT
>CAZXSG010001082.1:0-2062 GCA_964643185.1 uncultured Holophagales bacterium | reverse complement strand
CGGCGACGAGTTCCTTTCCGGCGGGGTAGAGCGACCAGGTCTTCTTCCATCCGGACGTTGCGAGTCAGCAAGTACGCCATGAACAGCTCTGCGAACTCCGCCTCTTGGTGGAGCACGCGGACCATGGTGGCCCTATCGACCCGGATGATGCGGGAAGGTTGGATCGCGCTCGCCGTCGACATGCGAAGGGGCTGGCCCGCGAGACAGCCCTCGCCAAAGAAGCTCCCTCGCTCCAGAACGCCGACCACGGCTTCCTTTCCTCGCGCTGAGGTGACTGCGAGCTTGACCTTGCCGCTTTGGATGAAGAAGACCGCGTCGGCTGCGTCCCCTTGGGAAAAGACGATCTGCCTGTTCCTATACCCTCGGGTCGTCTTTCCGATCTCGATTCTCGAGAGGAAGGCCTGGGGATCGAATGGGAGCACCGCATTGCTCTGCGGTACCTCCCCCTTCGGGACGCGCTCCGAGCCACCGACGAACGGCGTTCCCGTCGCTGAAGGGGCGCTTCGAGGCTTGGCCACGTAGCGAAGATAGAGGCCGAAGATTAAAGCCGCCTTAGAACCGGACGGCTGCCTCGTATCGCGCGAAGCCCCAGCTATGCGGCGCGAAGCGAGGGATCCAACGGCAGCCGGACGAGCATCTCGGTTCCCCCTTCCGCACGCCGAAGGGCCCGAATCGTTCCGCCGTGCGCCTCGACGATCCACGCCGCGATCGAAAGGCCCAGGCCGAACCCGCCGGCCGGCCCTTGCGCCCTGGCCCAGTCGGCGCGATAGAAGCGCTCGAAGACGTGCTCCAGGTCTGCCTCGGGGATTCCGGGTCCCGTGTCGATGACGCTCATTCGCACGCAATCCCCGTCCGCGACCACGACGACGCCTACCTCCGGGGCGCAGCCCGGCTGCGGGGCCGCCATCGTGAACTTCAAGCCGTTCTCGAGAAGGTTGAACACGAGCTGGCGAAGCCAGCGTTCGTCTCCCAGAACGGTTCCGGGCGTATCCGCCCGAGCGCTGAGACGGACACCGGCCGCGGAGGCGCGGTCGGCGAGAGAGTCGACGATGTCGCGAGCGAGCAAGCCGACTTTCACGGGCTCACGATCCAATGCCAAGCGACGTGCGTCCGCACGTGCGAGGACGAGCAGGTCCTCGACGATCCGCCTCAGCCGCTCGACGTCCTCCCCGACGCTTCGCAGCGCTGCCTGGTACTCGCTCGCGTCGCGCGGATGGCTGAGGGCCACCTCCACCGTCCCCTTCAGGTTGGCGAGCGGGCTACGCAGCTCGTGCGACGCGTCGGCCGTGAAGCGCTTCATCCCTTCGAATGAGGCCTCGAGCCGCGCGATCATCTGATTGAACGTCTCGACCAGCCGCCCGATCTCGTCGTGGACCGGCGGGATGGGAAGCCTCCGGCTGAGCTGGCTCGCTTCGATCTCGCGGGCGAGGCTCGTGATCTCGTCGACTGGAGCGAGGGCTCGTCCGGCCAGCCAGTAGCCCGCGAGGGAGGAAGCCGCCACGGCGAGCGGCGCCAGGACGAGGAGCGCCAGGCGCAGGTTCGCGAGCGTGAGGTCGACGTCTCCGATCCTCTCCAGCACGCGGATCAGGCCTTGGCGGCCGGCGTGGGAGCGGTACGGTCTCGTGTAGACACGGAGATAGCCGTGGCCTTCCTCGTAGGTTTTGAAGGCGGCCCTGTCGTTGAGGAAGCTCGGCGTCGCGGTGAGCTCTCGAAACGCGAGGGACTCCAGGTCGGGTGAGCGGTAGAAGCTGCGTGTGCCCCCTTCGACGGAATGGAAGAGGACCAGCTTGGAGTACCCGTTGAGCTCCTTCACCTGCTCGGGGCTCAGGTGCTCGCAGTCCGCGCGCTGCGAGAGAACGCGCTCGACATCCTGCGCCGTGCCGGTGAGCTCCGTGTCGTGATGCCGGAGCAGCTGGATGCGGACGATGATGTAGAGGCTGAGCCCGAAGGCCAGGAGAACGAGGGCGAGGGCGCCCGCGTACCAGAGAGCGAGCCTGGTGCGAAGCGACTCTGGCCGCAGGCTCACGCCGTACAACCTGAGCCAGCGCTCGTGCAGCCACTC
>CAZXSG010001081.1:0-2066 GCA_964643185.1 uncultured Holophagales bacterium | reverse complement strand
TTGGTCGCGACGTAGTTGTTGAGGCCCGAGATGACCGCCACCACGGCGACCACCGTCATCACGCCGATGATGACGCCGAGGAGCGTCAGGAACTACCTCAGCTTGTGAGCCGAGATCGCGCGGATCGAGACGCCGAGGAGCTCTCTGAGCTTCATCGTGGGCTTCCTTTCCGAGTCTCTAGGAACGGTCTCCGCCGGCCGGGCCGCCCGCGGCCTCGACCTTCACGCGGTCGCCGATCTTGAGCTGCCGGAGCGCCTTGAACGGCCCGACGACGATCTCCTCGCCGTCGGTGAGCCCCTCGAGGACCTCGGTCTTGAGCTCGGCGTTGATGCCCGTCTTCACCTTGCGGAACTCGACGGTCTTGTCGGCCTTCACCACGAAGACGCCCTCGACTTCCTTCTTCTTGCCGTCGGCCGAGGGAGCGGCCGTGGGCTTCGGTTCTGGCTTCTTGCCCTTGGGCGCCCGTTTCAGGCTCTCCTCATCGGCGAGGACGAGCGCCGGGATCGGAATGGCGAGCGCGCTCGGACGCCGGTCGGTCTCGATCTGGCCGGAGACCGAGAGGCCGGGACGGATCGACTCGGGCGGATCGGTGACCTGCACCTTGACCTTGAAGTTGACGGCCGAAGAGTCCGTGCCGAGGGCCGACCTCGTGATCGGGCTGCCCCCGATCTCGGTGACGACGCCCTCGAACTTCTGGTCCACGTAGGCGTCGATCGTGAGCTTGGCCTTCTGGCCCACCTTCACGTGCGGGATGTCGGTCTCGTCGACCTCCATCTCGGCCTCCACGATCGACATGTCCGAGATCGTGAGGAGCACGGTGCCCGCGTTGTTCATCGTGCCGATGATGGCGTTCTCGCCGGCCTCCACGGGGCGCGCGGTGACGACGCCCGAGATGGGGGCCGTGAGGGTCGTCTTCGAGAGGTTGTCCTTGCCCGCCATGAGCTGCGCCCGGGCCTGCTCGATGCGGCGCTCGTTGGCCTGCTCGGCCGACTGGGCCGAGGAGAGCGCGAGACGGGCCTTCTGGAGCACCTGCTCGGAGACGATCTTGGCGTCGAAGTTGGCCTTCTCACGGGCGTAGTCGCGCTCGGCCTGCTCACGGTTGGCACGGTCCGCGTCGCGCTGGGCGAAGAGGGCCTGGAGGCCGCTCTCCTGAGCGCGGGCCGTGGCGTCCAGCTGGGCCTTGTCGATCTGGAGGAGGAACTCGCCCTTTTTCACGCGGTCGCCCTCGCGCACCGCGAGGTTCACGATCTGCCCCATGACCTGGGAGGAGACGTCGACCTTGGTCTTCGCCCGCACGCGTCCGTTGCAGCTCACCGTGGCGACGAGCTCGGATTTCTCGGCCTTGGCGGTCTGCACCCTCACGAGGTTCTTGTCCTTCCCGGTGAGCGTGGCGAAGCCGACCAGGCCGACGACGGCGACGAGGATGATGCCCAGGATCACCTTGACACGGGTGCTCATTTCGGTTCTTTCCTCCAGGGGCGGTGCGCCCTATAGAACAGCCCTCTGAATACGAGTATTTGAATGGATAGGTTTTCGAGTCTGGGACGGAGAGTCTCAGCCCCGGGACAGGTCCCGGACCGTCTTCACGAACGCCGCATGATCCACGATCGGCTTGGTGACGTAGCCGTCCGCGCCGCTCTGCTCGAGGAATCGCTCCCCGTCGCCCCGCATCGCGTGCGCGGTGGCGAGGAGCACGGGCACTCTACGCCCCGTCTCGGTCTCCAGCCCCTTCACGAGACGCGTCAGCTCGAGACCGTCCATCCGGCGGCCGCCGGCACGCGTGTTGGCCAGGGACACGTCCATCACGATGAGGTCCACGGTGCCCTGCTTCACCCGGGAGACGACCACGTCCCCGTCCTCGGTGATGTCCGCCGGCATGCCGCCGACCTTCTTGAGGATCGTGCGCATGACGAGGGCATTCCCGGGATCGTCCTCGACGATGAGGATGCGTGGAACGTTGGCTGCGCTCACGAAGGTGAAGGGATTCTCCCCCACGGGCCAATGGCGGAGGAGGAGGGATTCGCTCGAGCCTTCGGCCCGAGCGAGGATTCGAGGCTGCTAGCGCT
>CAZXSG010001080.1:0-2067 GCA_964643185.1 uncultured Holophagales bacterium | reverse complement strand
AAATAGCCGCCCAGGAAGATGCCGAGCATCGACGGCAGCGGCGCCGTCAGGAAGTACCAGGCCCCGGCCTCGAACTGGCCCATGTGATAGGTCCGCATCAGGAAGGCCGGCTCCCAGAGATTGCGGCCCATCGACGAGAAGAGCGACAACGCGTTGGCGGCGAGGATGAACTGGAAGGTGCGCATCGAGAGCAACAGCTTCAGATTGGGCCCGAAGGCCGTCACATCGAGGTGAGCGTGCGCGAGGAAGAGGGGGGCATCGTGTGCGTGCGCCTCGGCTCCCGCACGCTCCGCTTCGAGTTCCTCGACGAGCTCACCGCCCGGGCGCTCGCCACGGCCTCCGGCGCGCACGCGCGGAAGACGGGGGACGTGAAGGCGGCGATTCCGGGCCGGGTTCTCCGCATCGCGGTCGATGCGGGCGACGAGGTCGCGCAGGGCCAGACGCTGCTCGTGCTCGAGGCCATGAAGATGGAGAACGAGGTGCGCGCCCCGCGTCCGGGCCGGGTCGCCTCGGTGGAGGTGACCGCCGGAGAAGCGGTGGCAGCGGGCCGCCTGCTCCTGCGCCTCGCTGAATGAAAACCGGTTTGCTCGACCTCTCGCATAATCCAGAAAGGCCGGCTCGGCCGGCAGCTCGTCAGGAGCTTCGGAGGACTTACTTGAAGACGCATTCCCCAACCCGGTTGATCCGCAGCATGTACTTCTCGGCCTTCGTGACGGGCCTTCTTTCCGCAGGCGCCTGCGTGGAGGCAACCCAGTCCGCGGCGCCTCCCGAGAAGCCGAGGGCGAGCGCGGCGGCGGCCCTGGCCCCCGCGGGGCCAGCTCCCAAACCGATGGATGCGACGACCGAGGCGCTGGCCCGCTGGTTCGTCGACTACTTTCCCTGGGGCGCCGGCGAAATCGCCGTCGAGGACGTGGCCGGCGTGAAGATCCCCGGCTATCGCTTCGTGAAGGTGTCCAAGACGTTCGACATCGACGCCCGCGCCAACGACCAGACATACGCGGCCCTCGACGACGAGGGCAAGTATGCGATCGCGGGGGACGTGTTCGGTTCCGACGTGAGGTTCAAGGAGCCCAAGGCTCCGATGGCCGACTCGGATCTGGCCGTCTTCGTGGATCCTCTCGAAAAGTACTTCGGCAACCGGAGCTTCAGGCTCGTGCTGGATGCCGCGAACGACAAGAGGGGCTGGAGGGCCGTGAGGGTGCTGCCGGACGCGGGCTACGGCCGCTACGAGATCCCGGGGTACGTCTCCGGGCACAACGGCGCGATCCTCGTCCTCGGGCGAGCCTGGGATCGCGGCCGCTCGTTCACAGAACAGCGCAAGGAGCTCCTCAAGATCGACGACCGGCCGACGTACGGTCCCGCCGACGCGAAGATCACGGTGATCGAGTTCTCGGACATGCAGTGCGGGTTCTGCAAGAAGCGCACGGGCGACTGGGATCCCCTCGCGGCGAAGCTGCCCAACCTGAAGTTTAAGAAGGTGCAGAAGTTCTTCCCGCTCGTCTCGAACCACCCGTGGGCGTTCCGCGCGGCGTCGGCCGGCCTCTGCTTCTTCGGGAAGGAGCCGGAGCTCTTCGCGCGCTGGAAGTCCAACGTCTACAAGCAGCAGGACACGCTGTCGGTGGCGGCCGTGGACACGTTCGCCCTGGACTTCGCGCTCGCGAACGACATTCCGCGGGAGGTCTTCTCGGCGTGCTATCTCCAGCAAAAGGGCAACCAGAAGATCCTCGCCGACATGACGGAGGGCTTCACACTGCGCGTGCGCTCGACGCCGACCTACTTCATCGACGGCGTCCTGGTGAACTGGTTCGCCGACGACCTCATGGAGGAGTTCCTGCGCAAGACCTACATGGGCGGCCAGGGCCTTCCCCTGAAGTCGACGGCGACTCCCGCACCCCAGAAGTAGGAGATAGCCCCCAGCAGGAAAAGCTCGCGATTGGCTCGGAGGGGGTTTGGGGGCACCGGCCCTGGTGCCCCCAAGTAACGCCAGCGGTTGGCCCGGAGGGGGTTGGGGGGGTATGCGCTCTACCTGGATGGCCGGGTGGTCGCGCTCGTCTGCGATGATCAGCT
>CAZXSG010001079.1:0-2070 GCA_964643185.1 uncultured Holophagales bacterium | reverse complement strand
GACCGCTGCCTTGCCCAACGCTTCGGGCGGCCAGGGTTTGCCGGTCTTCATCCAGTGGGTAGCGCCGCCGTGGTCGCCATCCGCATGAACCAGGGTGCGCACGATGGACATGCGGTCGGCGAGTTGGGCCATCCTCGGAAAATGACTGCCGAAGTGGACGCCGGGAACGCGCGCCGGACACGGACCCAACCCGCCGCGATATTCCTGCGGCGCGGCCAGCTGCGACGGCGCAGGGGGCGATGGCCGGGGGCCAGCGGGTCGGGCGCGGGAAGGGCAACACGGGCGGCCCCACCTGCCTCGACTGCCACGGCTCGCACGAGGTCGGGGAGCCGGGGCATCCGGGCGCGCGCGTCGCGGCCATGTGCGCGTCGTGCCACGGGGATGTCTCGGAGGTCTACGACAAGAGCGCGCACGGCCGGGCTCTCGCGGAAGGGAACGAGGACGTGCCGGTCTGCACCGACTGTCATCGCGCGCACGACATCCAGGATCCCCGGTCGGGACGCTGGCGGCTCGGAACCCCCGAGACCTGCGGCTCCTGCCACACCGACGCCAAGCGAATGGACAAGTACGGGCTCTCGACGAACGTCTTGAAGTCGTACCTCGACGACTTCCACGGAGTCAGCGCACGCCTCTACAGGGGCTCCAAGGTCGAGCCTCGCGCGATCATGGCGGTCTGCTCCGACTGTCACGGCGTGCACGACGTGGAGCGCCTTCGCGGCTCCGGCGCCGCGACTCCTGCCGCGCTGAAGGCGCGGCTGGCCGCCAACTGCCGGAAGTGCCACCCGGGCGCGACCGACTCCTTCCCGGACGCCTGGCTGTCGCACTACGAACCCAGCCCGAAGAGGGCCCCCCTCGTGTGGGGTATCGGCCTTTTCTACAAGGTCTTCATCCCGTTCATCATCGGAGGGCTCATCTTGCAGATCCTGCTGCACCTGTATCGCGTGGTGGTGAATCGATGAGCGCCGCCGTAAGGCCGGCCGAGCGGACGTTCGTCCGCTTCACGCCCCGACAGAGGGCGGAGCACGTGATGGTGATGTCCCTGTTCCTGATCCTGGCCTTCACGGGCTTTCCCCAGAAGTTCCCCGACACCTGGGCCGCGCGCGCCTCCGTCGACGTCTTCGGAGGCCTCGACGCGATGCGGTTCTGGCACCGCTTCGCGGGCTTCGCGTTCGCGTTCCTCTCGATCCTCCACCTCGCGATCGCCGGAGCGGGTGTGATCCTCGGGCGGATGCGGCCTTCGATCGTCCCCAACAAGAAGGATTTCACCGACGCCATCCAGCAGATGCGCTACTACCTGGGCACGGCGCCGGAGCCCGCTCGATTCGACCGCTTCGACTACCGGCAGAAATTCGAGTACTGGGGGCTCGTGCTCGGCGGGCTCGTCATGATCGTCACGGGCGTGATCCTGTTCGCGCCGGTGCTGTTCGCGACGTACCTTCCGGGCGAGCTCATTCCGGCGGCCAAAGTCGCCCACTCGAACGAAGGTCTGATGGCGTTCCTCGTCGTCATCACGTGGCACATCTTCAACGCGCACCTTTCGCCGGAGGCCTTCCCGTGGGATCCCAGCATCTTCACGGGGCGGATTCCCGAGCACAAGCTCAAGCACGAGCACCCGCTCGAGTGGGAGCGCCTCACGGGCGAGACGATCGGGAGCTCGGAAGCGGCGAGCCCGCAACCCGTACCGGCGCCTGAGGCGCCGGTGACTCAGGGGGAGCCGGAGAAGAAGACTTGAACCCGTCGTGCGCAGCGGTCACCGTGGTCCCAGCGGTCTGGTCGCCGTGACCCATGCCCTCACCGTCCGTGCCGCCGTGCTCGTCACGAGCGGCCTCGTGCTGCCGCTCGTCTTCGGAGCGGTGCTCGCGAGGACGGCCGAGGAAGACGTCGTCGCCGAACGCACCGCCGCCCGGAAGCTCCTCGCCGAGAGCGTCGCCTCCGTATTCGAACGCCGGCTCCACGAGGCGCTGGATCCGGTCTTCCGCCTGCACTGCGAGGAGGGCACGGCCTTCTTCGAGGAACAGGCGCCGGCGGCCCTCCGGAACGTCCAGCTGGCGTCGCGTCTCTTTCCGTCGG
>CAZXSG010001078.1:0-2075 GCA_964643185.1 uncultured Holophagales bacterium | reverse complement strand
ATCAGGTTCGGATGGTTGAGCGCCGACGCCGCGCGCGCCTCCACGGTGAACCGCCGCAGACGTTCGGCGCTCGCCGCGAACTCCGTCGGCAGCACCTTGAGGGCGACCTCGCGCTCGAGGCGCGCGTCGCGGGCCCGGTACACCTCGCCCATGCCTCCCGCGCCGAGGGGAGAGACCACCTCGTAGGGACCGAGTCTCGTGCCGGAGGTCAGGGCCATCGCGCCATCGTGCCGGGCGAGTCTACGCATTCGGTACCCTCGCGCCATGGAGCCTCCGATCCTCCTGGGCCTTCGCGTGTACGAGCTGTACCTCCTCGTGCTCGAGCGCACGGGGGCGATGCCCCGCATCCTGGCCGCGGCGCTCCCCGTGCCGGTGGAGCAGCGCGCCGCGTGGCTCGCGATCGGCATCGCTGCGGCCGTGCTCCTCGTGTACGCCGCCCTGGCCTCGGGCGACGACCCGCGCGTCCGCTGGTACCGCGCGACGGCGTTCGGAGCCGGTGCGCTCCTCCCGGTGCTGGGTCTCCGCTTCGCAGGGACGCCCTATCGCGCGCCGCTCGCCGGTATCGCGCTCGTTCTCCTCGTCATGGCGAGCGTCGCGCATCGCCTGCTGGCCTCCCGCCGCAAGGAGGGCCCCGCCGCGCGCTTCATCGAGAGGACGCGCTGGCTCCTCGAGGCCGCCGGGCTGGCGCTCTTCGTCGACGCGACGGTCCTCTACCTGCGCCACGGCAGCGTTTCGGTAGCGCTCGCGTTCTGGGCGCTCTACCTGCTGCGTCTCGCGACGGTGGACCTCATCGACCCGCCCCGCTTCACGGAGCGCCTCGGGCTCAACACGAGCGCGCTCCGCGACCTGAAGACCGCGGCCGGAAAGTCGGGCCGGAGGCCGAAGCCCGCGACGCGGGCGCGACGCGGCGCCCGCGGGTTCCTCAAGCTCGTGATCATCGCCCTGTGGCTCGTGATGCCGCTCCTCGCGGCGGTCGCGCCCGAGGAGGTGCGCCGCGGCGAGTGGCCGGAGGAGGCGCTGCTCCTGAACCTCTACCCGCCCCTCGCCCTCGCGCTCACCGCGTCGTGGCTGCTCGGGCGCTCCCTGCTGGACCTCCGCGAGGAGCCGCTCGCCGCGCTCCGCGGAGCCGTCGTCTCGGTGGCGACGCTCGTCTTCCTCGCTCTCGCGTACCTCGCGCCGGGCTTCTCTCACTACCAGGAACGGCTGGCGGGCCTCGTCGTCGCCGAGGCGGCGTGCGGGTTCCTGTTCGGCGCGGTGCGAAAGGGCTGATCAGGGGCTGACCGGCAATTCCACGGTGAAGGTCGTGCCTCGTCCCGGCGTGCTCTTGCACGTGATCGTGCCCTCCATGACCTCGACGAGGCGCTTCACGATCGAGAGCCCGAGCCCCGTGGAGGGCTCCCCCGCAGTGGGCCGGGCCGAGAGCCGCGCGAACGGCTGGAAGAGCCGCTCGCGGTCCTCGTCGGTGAGGCCCGGGCCCTGGTCCTCCACCTCGATGCGCACCCGTGTCGCCACCCGCTTCACCGCGAGGCGCACGGGGCGTCCCGGCTGCGAGTACTTGATGGCGTTGGACACCAGGTTCTCGAGCACCTCGTGGAGGAGCGAGGGATCGGCCCGCACGAGGAGCGGCAGGCTCGTGGCCTCCACGAGGAGCGGCTGGCGCTTCACCTCGGCGCGCGGGCGGAAGAGCTCGGCCACGTCTCTCAGCACGGCGATCGCGTCCACGTCCGAAAGCTTCGCCGTGACGCTGCCCCGCTCGAGCGCGTTCACCTCGAGCAGGTTCTTCACGAGCGCCGACATCCGCGTGGACGCCGAGACGATGCGCGCCAGGAGCGAATCCCGCTCGTGGGCCGGCAGGTCGGGCTGCTCCCTGAGGATCAGCGCGAACCCGCTCACGGCCGTGAGCGGATTCTGGAGGTCGTGCGCGGCGATGCCGAGGAACTCGTTCTTGCCGTCGTTCAGCCTCACGAGCTTCTCGTTCGCCTTGCGGAGAGCCCGCGTGCGCCGCTCGACCTCTTCCTGAAGGTCGTGCTGCCGGGCTCTCAGGCCTTTGGTCCGCGCGCGCTGCACGAGCGCGC
>CAZXSG010001077.1:0-2077 GCA_964643185.1 uncultured Holophagales bacterium | reverse complement strand
AGTGCGTGCGCGAGTCCTCGCGCCACCTCGCCGAGCTCGCCGAGGTGCTGCCGCTCCTTGAGAGCGAGCGCCTCGGCCTCCAGCTCGCGGAGCCGCGTGGACATGCGGTTGAACGCGTCGATGGCTTCCCGCGCCTCGCCGCTGGCCCGCACCTGGAGCGTCTCGCCGGGCCCCTGCTCGGCGACGCGGCGGGCCGTGAGCGCGAGCGCCGAGAGGGGCGAGGCCACGCGGTCGGCCACGAAGGCGGCGACGAGGAAGCCCACCCCGAGCACGAGGAGGGAGCCCAGGAGGAGCTGCTTCTTGAAGCGTTCCAGCGCCTTCTCGACGCCCGCTTCCTCCAGCGGGATCACGCGCTGGAAGTTGGGTCCCGAGAGGACGAGCACGCGTTCGGGCAGCCCGGGGCGGCGCATCCTGATGGTGCCCGCGGCGGCGCCAGCGGCCGTTCCGCCCTCGGGCGGCGGGAGGTGCTCGATCTTCCCCGAGGGGTCGATGCGAAACGTCCCGCTGCTCTCGACGCGCAGGCTCCGCACCATGCGCTTCCCTTCACCGTCCGGGCCCTCCACGACCGTCTCCTCGTGGATGACCCGGGGCTCGGCTCCGGGGCTCGTGGTCCACACGCTGGTACCCGATCCCGTCGCGGTGGCCGGCTCCTTCAGGCCCTGGAGGGGCGGAGCGTCGGTGCGCATCTGGAAGCTGAAGCCCTGTGCCGGGGGAAGTCCTGACGCGTCGGGGGCCGGCATCTTGTGGCGCAGGAGGCCGACGACTCCGAGCACATCCTCACCGACCCGGGAGGCCACTTTCCCGAGCTCGGACTCGAGGTCCCTGGTCAGAGAACGCACGAGCCACCACTCCGCGGCGACGAGGGTCGCGAGGAGGGTGGCGAAGAGAACGTAGAGCCTGATGCGCAGGGACACCGGAACCTCCGGCCGCATTGTCGGCCGAACCGGCTTCTGCAATCTCCCTGCCGGGTTTCCCTACCCGATTTTCCGGATGTGGATCTCGCACTGGGCGGCGCCCTTGTGCATGCACGCGGACTCCGTGATGGCCACCCGTTCGGCGAAGTGGCGGGCCAGCCCTTTGCTGATGCCCTTGGCGACGAAGCACATCCTTCGCGGCGAGCCGTACGTGAGCACCACCTCGACCGGCGACACGCGGGCCACCTTGAGGACCGGAGGGGCCGCGCCCTTGTTCTTGATCCGGACGACGGAGTGGATGGTGTTCTCCGTGTTCTCGATGACGTCCAGAGTCTTCCATCCGGGCTTCATCAGGGCGCCGTACATCTTGAGAAGCGTCGGCGCGATGAAATCGCCGAAGTCCTCGAGGATGTCGGACGCGGGCTTCCCCGTGGCCTGCGACGCGGCCGTCACGATGGCTACGGCATCTGAGTCCGGGTACTCGCTGATGGTGACGAACATCTTCGAGCCCAGGCCCGAGGCCTGAAGGAGCTTGTTCCAGGTGGCAGGGCCGCCGTGGCGCTCCTCGACATAGCGCTTCAGCTCCGCGTGAATGAGTCCATGCATCTCGGACCCTCCCGTCGGCAGCCTACATCCGGAGTGGGCCCTTTCGGCCGTGCAAACTCCGCGGTTGCATGACGCGCGTCATGCGGACCCAGGTGTCTACTCGACCTTCACGTCGTCGGGCTCTTCACCGGGGAGCAGCATCTCGCGCGACACCACGTTGAAACGGTCGCCTTCGGTGAGCACGTGGAGCACGACGCCCGAGAGCGTGAACTGCTTCGTGCGCGGGGAGCCTTCGAGCCCCTTCGCCGCTGCGCGAGCGCCGTCGACGATGAAGACCTGTCCCGTGCCGATGACCTCGATCTGCCCGTTCCCGAAGTACACGATGGCCGTGTCCTCGTCGATGCCGACGCCGAGCCGCGCGGGCTCCTGCGCGATGGCCGTGAGGAGCCGCCCGAGCCGGTCGCGCTGCGAGAAGTGCTGGTCGATGATGAGCCGCGTGATGATCCCGAGGCCCTCGCCGAGCTTCACGGCGTCGCGCCGCGTGTTGAGGCCCTGGTGGCCGCCGATGATCATGGTGGACGAGAATGCCGACGCGCCGGCCGAGGTGCCCGCGACGA
>CAZXSG010001076.1:0-2078 GCA_964643185.1 uncultured Holophagales bacterium | reverse complement strand
CCCCTGGTGGAGGCCCTTCCGGGGGCCCGCCTCTCGCGAGAAGAGGACAGCCACGAACGCCGAGCACCCCACCGCGAAGATGAGCCAGGAATCCAGGTAGAACTTGAAGAGCGTGTTCATGCGCCCTTCCACCGTGATCACCTCGGTTCCGGCGAGGATCGCGAACGCGAACGCCGGGAAGGCCGCCGCGAGCCTGAGGGGCCGCGGGATACGGGCCGAGAAGGCCACCGAGACGCCGAGGAAGAAGAGACCGAACGTCAGCACGCGATGCGACGGAGCGAACGCGATCGCGTGTCTCGCTCCGGCCAGGGTCTGAAGGTCCACGAGGGCAAGAGGCAGCGCGGCCGCGAGCACGCAGCAGGCCACCCAGCGGCCTCTGGCCAGGGCTCCCCGGCGGTCCGGTAGGACCGCTTCTGGATCCCTTCGGGATCCCCCGTTTAGAGGGCGAAGGGTCAGCACATGGAGCGCGAGGAGCATCGGAGCGGCCACCGAGAGAAAGACCCCGAACACGAGCGAGAGCTCGAGGGCTCGCGCGTAGGGCCCCGGCTCGAGCAGGAGCCCCGGCGCGGGCGCCGAGAACGTCGCGCGGAAGGGCTTCGTGAGGACGAACCCGATGGCGAAGACGGCCGCCGCGGGGGCGACGACGTCGAGGAGAAACGAGAGGACCTTCGCGACGAATCCCGGCGGCCTCTCCGCGAACGCGTCGGCCGTCAGCACGAACACGAGAAGGCTCGCGTACGTGGGCAGGCTCCATCCGCTCGTGAGGACGATCGCGACGAACAGAATCCCCAGGAGCGAAAGAGCGACGAAGCGGCCGGCTGGCCGCGGAGGACGCGACCGGTCCACCACGGGCACGAGCCACAGGAGGAGCGCCGCGAGGAAGCCGACGGCGAACGGCATGGCCATGAGGTGCGCGTGGAGGTCTGCGAACGTGAAGCTCCAGAACGGGTACTCGTTGACCGTGTCTTTCACCACCCGCGAGGTCGCCCAAAACGAGTGGAAGTCCACGGAACGGAGCTCCATGTAAACGCGGGGACCGTCGAGGTTGCCCACGAAGAGCCCGAGGAAAACCGCCCAGAGCCCGGCCTTCCGCCCGGCGAGGAACGTCCCGGCCGCGAAGAGGGCCGCGGCGAGGAGCCCGGCGAAGAGCCCGATCCCGAGGTTGAAGAGGACGGCGGGGGCAACGCCCGTGAGCTTTCCGATCGCGGCGACCACGAAGTGGCCGAAATACGTGTAGCTGAGCGCCTTTCCCGAGAACCACGGCTCGGGCGGCGGGAGCGACGAGGTCCGGAAAAGCGCGTTGAGGAACGCGAAGTCCATGGGTTTCTCGCCCCAGAAAATCTCGGGCTTCACGAACCTCACCGCGAGGAAGAAGCCAAAGCCCGCGAGGAAGACGGCCTGCGTGAGCCAGACCTCGGATGACGGAGGGAGGAGCGGGTGCCCGTCCGATCGCGTTCGGAGCACCGCGACGACAGCCACGAGGGCGAAGATCGCGACGACCACGAGGAGCGTCCCGCGGCTGAAGCGCGCGAGCTGAAGCGTTCCCAGAAGCCACGCCGCGAGGCCGAACGCGACGACGCCGACGACCTTCGAGAACGCGAAGAGGCCGGGCCGCGGAGAGAAGGCCCTCGAGAGGAGGACGTAGGCCGCGAGCCCCAGAAGCTCGACGAGGAGGAGCACCCGCACCAAGGCGGGTCCCCCGGCGAGGATCCCGATGGGCAGGCCTTCGGATCCTCCGGCTTCGCGTTCCGGAGCCTGGCGGCCGGGACGGGCGAGGAGGATGGCGGTCCGCGAGAGGGTCCGGCTGGGGCGGCCTCGGAGGACCTTCTCCTCGATCTCGGCAGCCGTCAGCCGTCCGGTGTTCTTGAAGAGGACGGCCTTCGGATGGTCGTACACGCTGAAGGACTCGTCGGCCAGCTCGTCGGGAATCTGGAGGCCGAACAGCGTCGGCCGCGAGGCGAACTCCCGATCCAGCGTGAACCCGAGATCCTCCGCGAAGAGCATCTTGAAGTAGCGGCTCGTCAGAGGGAAGCGCGACTCGGCCTGGGTCACGGCGCCGTAGAGCCGCTTGGTCTGGA
>CAZXSG010001075.1:0-2079 GCA_964643185.1 uncultured Holophagales bacterium | reverse complement strand
GGAGGGGGCGGGTTCAGCCGCTGCGAGGACTACATCCTGCGGGTCCCGGCGGGCGGTCTCAGCTTAGACGAGGGTGCAGTCGGCACGGAGATGTTCGTCATGCAGTCGGGCTCCGTCGAGATCAAGAAGAAGGTCAAGGAAACCGAGAAGCTCCTCGCGACGCTCGAGAAGGGCGATTTCTTCGGCGAGATGTCGATCCTCGAGGAGCTGCCTCGCACGGCCGTGGCGCGGGCCAAGAGTGACGTCGAGCTCGTCAAGATCAACCAGGCGACGTTCGACGAGATGCTGCGGCACAACGGCGAGATCGCCGTGCGCATGCTGCGCAAGCTCTCGCGCAGGCTCCGTGAAACGACGGCCCTCCTCGAGCTGCAGACCGGGGTCTCGCACGCGCTCGAGGAATCCAGCGACATCTTCGCCAAGGTGGGCGAGCGGCACGAGATCTACCGGCTCATCTTCGACGTCAACGGCGAGGAGTACTACCTCAACCGGGACGGCGAGACGACGATGGGGCGCATCGATCCGGTCACGGGCATCAGGCCCGACGTCGACCTCACGAACGCCGACACGCAGCGGTCCGTCTCGCGCCGCCACGCGAAGATCATTCACCAGAACGGCGAGTTCAAGATCGTCGAGGAGATCGGCACCATGAACGGCACGTTCGTGAATGGCCGCCGCGTCGCGACGGGGAACCCGCAGCCCATCAAGGACGGCGACCGCATCCGCTGCGGTCTCGTCGACATGACGTTCCGGGTGACCCAGGGCTGAAGGGGAGCCCGAACCGGGCTCCCATCCGTTTCACGTGACCCTGTCCCCCCTTGATCCCGTCACGGCCCTTCCGGGCGTGGGCGCCGCCCGTGCCGCCGAGCTGGTCGATGCCGGCGTCGCGCGCGTGGTGGACCTCCTCCTCCACCTGCCGATGCGCTACGAAGACCGCACGCGCATCGCGCCCATCGCGAACCTGATTCCCGAAGGTCCGGCGGTCACCGTCAAGGGCAAGGTCCTCTCCGCGCGCCTCATCCGCACGCGTCGGCCGGGGTTCACGATTTTCGAATCGCTCATCGACGACGGCACCGCGCCGCTCAAGCTCGTGTTCTTCAACCAGCCGCACCTCGCGCGCTGGATCACCCCCGAGAAAGACCTCTTCGCGTTCGGTGTCGCGAGCTTCGGGCGCGGACGCGTGCTGCAGATGGAGAACCCCCAGCTCGAGCTGGACGAGCCGGATCCGCTCACCACCGGCCGCATCGTTCCCATCTACCGGAAGCTCCCGGGTCTCGCGCCACGTCTTCGTCGCAAGCTCGTCGCGCGCGTGCTGGACGAGATTGCCGACCACATGCCCGAGCGCCTCGGAGACCTGCCGGAGCGGCTCGGCCTGCCGCCTCTCGGTGAGTCCCTCCGCGAGGCGCATTTCCCGAGCGCCCTCGACCCGGCGTCACTCGAGAACCGCACGTCGCGGCACCTGCTGCGGCTCGTCTTCGAGGAGTTCCTGGAGTTCCAGCTCAGGCTCCAGACGCGGCGCCAGGCCCGCATGCAGAAGTCCGCGCCCAAGCTCGTCGCGAACGAGGCGATCCGGAAACGGCTGCGCGAGTTCCTGCCGTTCGCGCTAACGAACGCGCAGAAGCGCGTGATCCGCGAGATCCGCGACGACTTTTCTTCGGGCAAGCCGATGCGGCGGCTCCTGCAGGGCGACGTGGGCAGCGGAAAGACCACCGTCGCGCTCCTCTCGGCGTTTCTCGCCAAGGAGCTCGGCTATCAATCTGCGCTCATGGTCCCCACGGAGATCCTGGCCGAGCAGCACGCGACGACGATCGCGCGGCTCCTCGCGAAGGATCCGCTGTCGCTACACCCCGCGCTCCTCACGGGCCGAATCAAGGGCCGCGCGCGCAACGCTCTCCTCGGCGCGCTCGAAGCGGGGGAGGTGGATCTCCTCGTGGGCACGCACGCGCTCTTCCAGGATCCCGTGGCGTTCCACCGGCTGGGTCTCGTGATCATCGACGAGCAGCACCGCTTCGGGGTCGCGCAGCGCGCGGCGCTCTCGGCCAAGACGAGCTCTTCGGCCGAGATCCCGCACGTCCTCGTGAT
>CAZXSG010001074.1:0-2086 GCA_964643185.1 uncultured Holophagales bacterium | reverse complement strand
AGGTATAGGGAGTTGGGTCGAGCGGCCCTGAGAGGGGACGGATGACCTGGCGCTGGTCAAGCTGGCCGCCCAGTTCCCGCTGTACTGACGAGAGCCCGCGTGTCCGGGCTGCTTCGCCTGCCGCATCGGAGGAGCCTGACGACGATCGGGCGAGGGTGAGGGAAACCCAGAACTGGGTTTCCCGGTCACTCAGAGACTGACGACGCGTCCCTCGACGAAGCAGCCGCGCGCTTCGTCGAACACGGGCGCCTCGCCGTACTCCCTCGCCTTGCCCGTCGCCCAGAGGTAGGCCGCGAACGCCGCGGCGGCGGCATCGAGCTGGTCGTGCGTCACGGCGTCGGGCCCGTGCGCGAGCTCGATGCCGAGCCCGCGGAGCAGGTCGTATCGCGCTCTCCGGCCCGACGGCAGGGTCTTCTTGGGCATCGCGTGCCCCGCCCACTGGCCCCAGAGGTGATCGAGGTTCACCTCCAGGAGCATCGTGCTCTCCCAGGGGGCCTCGCCCAGCACGCCGAAGCCGGCGTTCCTGAGGTTCGAGAAGAGGAGCACGCTGCCCGGGAGAGTCGCGCTCGTGCGTCCCGACTTGCCGGAGGGCTTGCCGAACTTGCCCGACTGCGTGAGGTGCTTCATGGCCTCGCGCACCTTGTGCCCGGCGCCGGGCAGCGCCATGGGGCCGTCGACCGCGATCACGAAGCCGTCCTCGGCGATGTCGGGCGAGACGATGCCGTCGCCCGTTGGCGAGAACGTCCACGTGCGGAAGCGCACGCGCCTCCAGCGGTCCATGGCCGCGATCGACACCGGGCGCGTCTCGATCGCTTCGGGATCCTCGAGCGCGACTCCGAGGAACCAGGCCCGCCCGCCGGGCGAGGTCTGCACCTTGGCGCCCTTCGACGCCTCGCTCGCGGCCATCTCGATGGGCGCGCCGCCCGCCTTGTGCGCGAGCCGCTGGAGGCCGTCGTAGGCCGCGTACTTGAAGCACTCGGCGAGCGTCGGGAAGTTGAAGACGGCCGTCAGGAAATCGTCCAGCCGGCCGTCTTTCATCATGAGCATCTGGGGAATGTGGACGAGCTCGGAAGCCGAGCCGCCGAGGACGTGAGCGCCCAGGATCTTCCGCGTCTCCGGATCGAAGATGAGCTTCACGAAGCCGTCGGGATCGCCCGTGATCTGTCCGCGCGCGTTGTTCTCGTAGCGCGAGCGGCCCACCTCGTAGGGCGTGCCCTTGGCCTTCAGCTCGTCTTCCGTGGCGCCGATCATCGAGATCTCGGGGATCGTGTAGACGCCATACGGAAAGAGCTCGGCGATGGACGCCGCCATGCCCACTCCGAACGCGCGCCGCGCGGCCACGCGCCCCTGGTCCATCGAGGTCGCCGCGAGAGCGGGGAAGCCGATCACGTCGCCCGCCGCGTAGATGCCGGGGACGTTCGTCTCGAAGTTGCCGTTCACGTTGATCTTGCCGCGCTCGTCGTAGAGAACGCCCGCTTTCTCGAGGTCCAGCCCGCGCGTGTTGCCCTGGCGGCCGGCCGAGAACAGCATCTTGTCGGCCTTCAGGATGCGGCCCGACTTCAGCGCGAGACGCAGCGCGTTCGTGGCGAGCCCGGGCTCCCTCGAGATGTGCTCCACCGCGTCGCCGAGGAGCACCTCGCCGCCCATGCGCTCGAGGGCGATCTTGAACGCCGAGGACAGCTCGGAGTCCAGGAAGCCGAGCACGCGGTCGCGCCCCTCGATGAGCGTGACGCGGGTGCCCAGCGCCGCGAAGATCGACGCGTACTCGCAGCCGATGACGCCGCCGCCGACGACGGCCATGGTGCCGGGGATGCGGTCCAGGTCGAGGAGCTGGTCGGAGTCCTCGACGTCCGGGTCCGCGAACGAAAGTCCGCGGGGCGGGAGCGGCGAGGAGCCCACCGCGATGAGAATGACGGGCGCCTCGAGGCGCCGCGTCTCGGTGCCGTCTTGCGCGTAAACGCCGAACGTGTGGGCGTCCAGGAAACGCGCCGTGCCGAGGATGAGCTCGATGCGGTGCCGCTCGAGGTTCCGCCTTATCTGCCGGGTCTGCCGCTCGATGACGTCGCGCAGGCGGCCCACGAGCTGC
>CAZXSG010001073.1:0-2087 GCA_964643185.1 uncultured Holophagales bacterium | reverse complement strand
CGAACCGCGGCCATCCGCTGCCAGACACGCACTTTCCGCCCCGGATGCCGGATCACGGGATTCGGCCGTCGTGACGCGCCCGCTCGTCAGCTCGATCCGCCGAACCGCGTGGTTGGATCTGTCCTCGACGTACAGGTCGCTGCCGTCCACGACGAGGTCCCGCGGCGACCGGAAGGTCACCTCCTGGCCCGAGCCGTCCGAGAATCCAACTCGAGCTCCCGCCAGATAGCGGCGGGACCGTTCCTGACCAACAGCTTGGGAGGAGAGAGAGGCGGCCGAGAACACCGCGATGACGGCGACTGTCGCCGAAAGCGATTCAATGCTTCGCATACTCGAGCTTCATGAAGACCTCCGATTGGAAGAACCACCGACGGGCGCTGGGTGAGCTACAACCCAGGTGGCCGAAACGCGCCGGTCCCTTGGTCGCAGTGTATAACGAGCCATCGAACCCATCGTTACGCTTGCGAATCCTGAGCCGGCATCGATCCCGCTGGCGCGGCTGGTCTGCGTACTGGTCGCTGGGGAGCCATCGACGGACCTCCTGTCCCTCCTCGACTCCGCCGAAAGCGCTCGCGTCGCGGCAATGAGGCACGACGGAGCCCGTAATCGATTCGCGACCTCCCGCATCGCACGGCGACTCCTGCTCGGATCCATCACAGAGAGTGCATCCGCCCGGTTGACCTTCGGGGAAGGACCGCACGGAAAGCCGACGCTGCCCGGCGGCCCCGAGTTCAGCGCCTCCCACTCCGGCGACGCCGTTCTGATCGGCGTGACGGACGACATCCCGATCGGAGTCGATGTCGAGCTCGTTCGCTCGAAGCCCCGGCTCGATGCGATCGCGCGCCGGTTCTTTTCACCGCGCGAGGCCAGCTACCTCGAGACGCTCGACCCCACGCAACGGACCGCCGCGTTCTACAGGCTCTGGACGCTGAAGGAAGCGCTCGTGAAGGCGATCGGGACCGGCATCGCGGGCAACCTCTCGCAAACCGAGGTCGACACGGCGACGCTGTTCGACGAGCATCCGCGTTTTCTTCACGTGCCGCCGGAAGCCGGGGATCCGAAGCGCCTCGGCGTTTTCACGTTCGAGGCGCTCCCGGGTCATGTCGCGGCGGCCGTCACGCTCTCACGCGTGACGTTCACCGTTCAAACCTCCGAAGTACCCGGAAAAATCAGCGCGCCGGAGGCGTTCCCGGGCCCGGAGGGCTGAACAAATTCAGCCTGAAGACATAGAGGACAGGAAGTCGCCGTTCGACTTCGTCTTGTCGAGCCTCTCGATGAGGAGCTCCATGGCCTCCACCGTGGAGAGCGGGTTGAGCACCTTGCGGAGAATCCACACGCGGTTGAGCTCGCTCTTCTCGAGCAGCAGCTCTTCCTTGCGGGTTCCCGAGCGGTTGATGTCGATGGCCGGGAAGACGCGGCGGTCGACGAGCTTGCGGTCGAGGTGCACTTCCATGTTTCCGGTGCCCTTGAACTCCTCGAAGATCACGTCGTCCATGCGCGAGCCCGTGTCGATGAGGGCCGTCGCGATGATCGTGAGCGAGCCGCCTTCTTCGATGTTGCGCGCGGCGCCGAAGAAGCGCTTGGGCTTCTGGAGCGCGTTCGCGTCCACACCGCCCGAGAGCACCTTGCCAGAAGGCGGGCACGCGGTGTTGTAGGCGCGGGCGAGACGGGTGATGGAGTCGAGCAGGATCACCACGTCGCGCTTGTGCTCGACGAGGCGCTTGGCCTTCTCGATGACCATCTCGGCCACCTGCACGTGACGCGTCGCGGGCTCGTCGAACGTGGAAGAAATGACCTCGCCCTTCACCGAGCGCTGCATGTCGGTCACTTCCTCGGGCCGCTCGTCGATGAGCAGCACGATGAGAGTGATCTCGGGATGGTTCGTCGTGATGGCGTTCGCGAGCGCCTGGAGGAGCATCGTCTTGCCCGTGCGGGGCGGCGCGACGATGAGGCCGCGCTGGCCCTTACCGATGGGCGCGATGAGGTCCAGCACGCGCGACGAGAGGTTCGTGGGAATCTCGAGGCGGATCCGCTCTTCGGGATACAGCGGCGTGAGGTTGTCGAAGAGGATCTTCTCGCGAGCCACG
>CAZXSG010001072.1:0-2088 GCA_964643185.1 uncultured Holophagales bacterium | reverse complement strand
CACCGCGGCCGGCACGGCGCACCCGCCCCCGGAAGGCGATGCTGGGCTCGTCGCCCGGCTGGCCGGCCTCCTCGCCGCCTACGTCGCGCGCCTCAAGCACGCGCCCGAGCACGTCGACGAGACGGTGGCCTGGGCCTCCCTGTTCGCGCCGAAGAAGCTCGACCTCGCGCACCTCGTGGCGACCTCGCGGCCCGAGCCCGCGCTCCCCGAGAAGCGTCTGGGGCTCCCGTCGCACGCGCGCCCCCGAGCCGGCTTCGACCTCACCGATCCCGGCAAGACTCCGCGCCAGGTCCTGGGCGAGGTGGCCTACTGCCTCCTCTGCCACGAGCGCGAGAAGGACTCCTGCTCGAAAGGCTTCCACGAGAAGGACGGCTCGCACAAGAAGAACGTGCACGGCGCGGTCCTCACGGGCTGCCCGCTCGACGAGAAGATCTCCGAGATGCACCTCCTGCGCCGCGAGGGCGACTCCCTCGGCGCGCTGGCCCTCATCGTCATCGACAACCCGATGCTGCCCGGCACGGGCCACCGCATCTGCAACGACTGCATGAAGGGCTGCATCTTCCAGCAGCAGGAGCCCGTGGACATCCCGCAGGCCGAGACGGGGGTCCTCAAGGACGTCCTCTCGATGCCGTGGGGCTTCGAGATCTGGTCGCTCCTCACACGCTGGAACCCGCTCAACACCGCGCGTCCTTACGCTCTTCCCTACAACGGGCGGAACGTCCTCGTCGTGGGTCTCGGCCCGTCGGGCTACACGCTCGCGCACCACCTCGCGAACGAGGGCTTCGGCGTCGTCGCGGTGGACGCGCTCAAGATCGAGCCCCTCCCGGTCGAGCTCACCGGCAGCGCCGAACGGGCACCGCGCCCGATCCACGACGTCGAAGCGCTCAAGAAACCGCTCGACGAGCGCGCGCAGAGCGGCTTCGGCGGCGTCTCCGAGTACGGCATCACCGTGCGGTGGGACAAGAACTACCTGGACCTCCTGTACCTCAATCTCGCCCGGCGGAAGAACCTCGCGATCTACGGCGGCGTGCGCTTCGGCGGCACGCTCACCATGGAGCAGGCGTTCGCGCTCGGCTTCGACCACATCGCCATCGCGGCCGGCGCGGGCAAGCCCACGATGGTCGACATGAAGAACAGCCTCATCCGCGGCGTGCGGATGGCGTCGGACTTCCTCATGGCGCTCCAGCTCACGGGCGCGTTCCGCGACGACGCGCTCGCGAACCTCCACGTCGAGCTCCCCATCGTGGTCGTGGGTGGCGGCCTCACCGCCATCGACACGGCCACCGAATCCCTCGCGTTCTACCCGCTGCACGCCGAGAAGACGCTGCGCCGCACCGAGGCGCTCGAGGCCGAGAAGGGCGCCGAGGCCGTGCGCGCGGGCATGAACGCCGAGGAGAGGGAAACGCTCGACCGGCTCTGCGAGCACGGCCGCGCCGTGGCCGCGGAGCGGAAGCGCGCGAAGGAGGCCGGCGAGACGCCGCGTTTCGTGGACCTCTGCAACGCCTGGGGCGGCGCGACGATCGCGTACCGCCGCTCCATGGAGGAGTCCCCGGCCTACCGGCTGAACCACGAGGAGGTCCACAAGGCGCTCGAGGAGGGCATCTCGTTCGCCGAGAACCTCGACCCCGTGGAGTGCATCCCCGACGCTCACGGCTCGCTCGAGAAGGTCGTCTTCCGCAGGAAGAGCGGCGAGCTCGTCACCCTGCCCTGCCGCACGCTCCTCATCGCCGCGGGCACCGCTCCGAACGTCACGTACGAGCACGAGCACCCGGGCTCCATGGGACTCGACGGGCGCGGCCGCTTCTTCGCGCCGCACGCGGCCGTGAAGAACCCCGACGGCACGTTCCACCTCGAGGCCCGGCCCGACGGCGCCGGCGCGTTCTTCACGGGCGCGAACCAGGGCGGTCGCTTCGTGTCGTACTTCGGCGACAACCATCCCGTTTACGCGGGCTCGGTCGTCAAGGCGATGGCCTCGGCCAAGCACGGCGCCCCGAAGATCCGCGAGCTCTTCGGTGAGGAGCTCGACGCGTTCGAGGCCGCCCTCGCCGACGGCACAGCGGAGGACCGCTGGCCGCGCTGGACCGAGTT
>CAZXSG010001071.1:0-2092 GCA_964643185.1 uncultured Holophagales bacterium | reverse complement strand
CTGTACTGGTCGCCGCGGCGATCCATCAGGCCGCCGCTCGCATCGCGACCGCCGAACTGGAACACCCAGTGCGACGGATCGATGAGCCCGTCGCCGTTGTCGTTCTGACGCACCTGGAAGTAGACCGTCGCCGTCTGCTTCTCGGGGTCGTAACGCACCGAGAACGGCAGCGGCATGATGCCCACTTCGCGGTCCGGATGCAGATTCGCGCCGTGGTTGTACACGCCCGCCTCGCCACCGTCGGCCTTGGTGATCGACCAGTTGTAGACGTTCTGCGTCGAGACCAGATCCATCGGCTGGTTGAACCGGAACGTCATATGGAACATCACCGTCGCACCGGGCGTGGCGAGCGCGGGATCGAGCGTCGAGAGCGGCGTGTTCGGCCCGAGCGTCGAGGTGAAGGTGGAGAGCGATGGATCCATATAGGCGAACTCCGGCGTGAACATGGTGAGTTCGAGCTCACGCGCCAGCGCGTAGCTGCGGTCGGTGTCCAGGTAGTAGAGCCGGGCGACCTGCTCATCCGCCCGGTCCCGGTCCTCGAGTCCGTAGTGCGCGAAGCCCAGATCCGAGTAGGCATCGGCGTACTTGGGATCGAGTTCGACGGCGCGCTCGAGCAACTTCACCGCTTCGCCGAAGCGCCCCTGCGCGTTGCGCACCTGTCCCAACGCACGCCACGAGGCGGCCGCCTTGGGGGCGAGCCGCGTGACCTGCGTGAACTGCGTGTCGGCCTCGGCGAGTCGCCCTTGGCTCAGATAGAGGTAGCCCAACTGCGCGGCGGCGCCGGCGTCGGCGCGATTGGAGTCCGCGACTTTCTTGAACTCCACCTCGGCCTCGCCGAATCGCTGCGCTCCCATATAGGCCTTGGCCAGCTCGGTGCGGACATCGGCGTTCGTGGGATCGGAGCGAACGGCGCGCTTGTAAGCGTCAATCGCTTCCGAGCGCCGCCCCAGCATGGTGTGGACGCGGGCCTGGTACTGGTAGGCCACGGTCAGCTCCGGGTCGTAGGCGGCGGCGCGCTTGAACTCGGTGAGCGCGCCTTCGAAGTCCTGCGATTGGAGCCGCGTCGCGCCGCGCGAGAGCGCCGAACTGGCCAGCGCCTGGGTGTTCCCGGCGCGGCTCGAGAGCGCGCTGATGATGCCGTCGATTCCTGCGCTGTTCACTTCCATGGCCGAGTACCCTCGGGATCGCCCCGCCCCACGCGGAGTCTCCCGGGGGTAAGTCTCGGACAGCGGGAGCCCGACTTGAGGCCCGGTCCCAACCGGAACATATTGCAGTCTGCATCGCTCACCGGGGTGGTCCATCCAATCAGGACAGGTCGAAGCGCTTGTCCACACCACCCTCTGGAGGTTCTGCATGTCCCTGCACCCGACTGCCCTGCCCGCACTGCTCGCACTCGCCTTCCTCGCCGCCTCGGTCTCCGACGCGGGCGCAGCGAATCCGCGCAGCGTGTATGACTTCAAGGCGCGAGCCAACGGCGGCAAGGACGTTCCGCTCTCGCAGTACAAGGGCAAGGTGCTGCTCATCGTGAACACCGCGTCGCGCTGCGGGTTCACACCGCAGTACGAGGACCTCGAGGCGGTGTACGAGCAGTACCGCGCCAAGGGTTTCGAGGTGCTGGCGTTCCCGGCCAACAACTTCATGAATCAGGAGCCCGGCAGCGACGAGGAGATCGCGAAGTTCTGCCAGCTCAAGTACGACACCACGTTCCCGCTCTTCTCCAAGGTGAGCGTCAAGGGCAAGGACATCCACCCGCTGTACGCCTACCTCACTACCCAGACGCCGTTCCCGGGCGACATCCAGTGGAACTTCAACAAGTTCCTGGTCGGCCCCGATGGGCGCGTGGCGGCGCGGTTCGACTCCAAGGTGAAGCCGAGCTCGCCCGAGGTGAAAGCGGCGATCGAGAAGCTTCTCGCCAAGAAATGACGCTACCCCCCGAGGAATCGTTCGAACCCGCCGATCCTGCCCTCTCTCCGCAGGCCGACGGGTTCGACGACCTCCCGGGATTCATCCCGCCCGATCCGGATGAGCCGCCACCGGTCGAACTCTCGAGCGCCGTCGGGGATGTCATCCCGTGGGGCACGGTGCTGCTCAC
>CAZXSG010001070.1:0-2093 GCA_964643185.1 uncultured Holophagales bacterium | reverse complement strand
GGAAAGCGTTCGTCCCTCGTGTCCCTGGAGCGTCCTCACATGTTCGCGGCGGAGATCGTCCTTTACGTCGACTACTTCGAGAAGCTCCTGCAGTCGAGCGGGAGCACGCCCCAGGAGCTCAAGACGCTCCAGGCGTTCCGGGAGAACCTCGAGGAGGGGATGCGGCTGTGTGTCGAGATCGCGGGGAGCGATCCCTATGCGGACGAGAACCTCGCCTCGATCGTCCCGACGGTCGAGAGGCAGCGGTCACGGCTGAAGGGGATGGTGCCGGGGGGCGGCCTGCATGGAGCGGGTGATGGGGATCGAAGAGACGACAGCGCAGAGCCGAAGTCCTTTCGAATGAGTGCTTTCACGGTTTCTTAGCTCCTCTTGGCCGGGTGTTTGGACGGAAGTGCGACGACGTTCGAACCGGGAGTCGGCAGCGGGGCGAGAGCTTGGAAGACCTCGGAGAGGTCCCGCTCGTCGACGATCCCGTAGCGGTCGAAGGTGTCGCGCGTGAGGTGGCCGGTGATGGCCATGACGATCGAATCGGCGAACCCGAGACGCCGGAGGTTGCGCGTCGCCGTGCGACGCAGGTCGTAGGGGATCAGGTGCCCCGGCTCTCCCTCGTCAGGGAGCCCGGCGGCGACACATGCCGCGTACCACTGGCCGTAGTAGCGTTTCCGGAGGCCTTTGCGCGCGAGGCTGATGATGGGTATGCCGTCCTCGTGGAAGACGAGCCGGCAGGAAGTGATGCGGGCCTCGAGGCGACGCTCGATGATCGCCCGGAGGGGACCGACGAGGGGCACGACGCGGACGCGTTTGATCTTCGCGTTCCGAGCCGCCAGGCGGAGGGTCCACGTCGCCTTGTCGAAGTGCTGCCACTCGAGGGTGCCGGACTCCCGGACCCTCCAGCCCGTGTAGAAGAACCACTCGAGGTAGTCGCGGAAGGGCTCGCTCGGGATGTGCTCGAGGAGCGCCGCGAACGTGTCGGCGTCGAAGAAACCCTGCCGGGCGTTGTCATGCTTGCCCAGGAGGCGGGGAACGTAGGGCACGGCGAGCACCTTCGGGGGCGTGGCGCGGGCGCCGAGGCGGAAGGCGCGGCGGAGCATCTCGAGCTCACGGTCGATCGTGGCCTCGGCGATCTCAGCCTTCCGCCGGCCGCGCACGTAGCGATCGACGACGGCCGTCGTGATGCTCTTCGCGCGGTGCCCGCCCAGGACCTTGCTCAGCGCCTTCACGTGGCTCTTCGTCGGCTGCATGCTCGCGAGCTTCCGCGTCTCGTGGTCCTTGATGAGGTCCTCGAGGAGCTCGGATAGGAGCACGCGTTCGGAGGCGGGCCCGACGAAGCGGCGGATTCCCTCGCGCTCGTTCGCGATGTGGCGGAGGCGGAGCGCCAGGAGGGCCTCGGCTTCGGCCTCGGTGGCGCCGCGCCGGCAGCTCTCGCGGATCTCCTTCGAGCGTCCCGCCTCGGGCGCCTGATACCCGATGTACCAGACCCCGTTCCGCTGCCACTTCCAGCCCTCTCCGCGCTTTGCCATGTCGCTACCTCCCGCCGTCCCCGCGCAGGTGGCTCAGGTGCCGCTGGATGCCACGCGCCGAGAACTGCAGCCGTCCGGGAGTTTCGTTCTGGCGGATCACGAAGTCGAACTTGTTCGCGGTCTTGTAGAGCGTGGACTTTGAGATTCCGAGGAGCGCGGCCGCTTCGTCCACGCCGACGAGCCGGTCTTCGTCGGGAGAGCTCACGGCAAAGATCTCGGGGGAGAACGCACGCATCATCAGCGCGACCTTGACGCGCTCGAGCCCGGCGATGAGGGCGGGGAGAGACGCGCGGGGCGCCTCGGCTCCGACCTCCTCGACGATCGCGAAGAAAAGCGCCTCCTTGGATGAGAAGAAGAGGTAGAAGGCACCCTTGGAGATGCCCGCCGTGCGCGCGAGTTGTTCGATGGTGGTCGCGCGGATGCCGCGCCGGGCGAAGAGATCCTTGCCGGCGGCGAGCAGTCGCTCGCGGATCGTGGCGCGTTCGGTGTCGGGGAATGCACGGGGCATGCCGGGGAGTATATACACGTATGACCGCAAAAGCAAAATCAGTCACAGAGACCCCTGAAGCCCCC
>CAZXSG010001069.1:0-2097 GCA_964643185.1 uncultured Holophagales bacterium | reverse complement strand
ACGAACGCGTTCGTCGTGAACCCGGCCGGCGTCGTGAGCTTCCTCGTCGAGGCCGGCAGCGGAGGCGGCATCGCCCCGCAGACCGTGGGCGTCGCGTTCCCCATCCGCATCACCGCGCGGGACGCGTTCGGCAACACCGCGACGAACTTCACAGGCGTCCCGGACCTCACCATCACCGCGGGCGGCCTCACGCCCACGACCGTCGTCTTCGGCGCGGCCGACAACGGCGTGAGAACGCTGAACGTCACCGCCGCCACGGCCGGCAGCATGCAGTCCATCACCGCCAACGACGTGCCCACCGCGGGCACCGGCACGAGCAACCCGTTCACCGTCAACCCGGCTGCGGGCGGCGGCGCGACGAACTTCCTCGTCGAGGCCGGCGCGGGCGGAGCGATTCCGCCGCAGCGCACGGGCGTGCCGTTCGCCATCCGCATCTCGGCGCGGACCGCCGGGGGCACGGTGGACACGGCCTTCACCGGCGTCGCCACGCTGAGCACCACCGCGGGCCTCATCTCTCCCCCGAGCGTCACGTTCGTCGCCGGAGACAACGGCGAGAAGACGGTCAACGTGACGGTCACGGCGGCCGGCATCAACCAGACCGTCTCGGCCACCTCGGGCGCCGTGACGGGCACGAGCAACCCCTTCACGGTCGATCCGTCGGCCTGGAACATCAGCGTCACCGGCCTCGCCGGCGGGTCGATCGGCACGCAGGTCAACGGCGTGCCGTTCGACCTCGAGATCGCGCTCTCGGATTCCGGCGCGATCCGGCGCCGGCTGCTCGCGGGCGGAACGTTCGAGGGCAACCTCCACCTGTCGACGAACCAGGGCTCGGTCAGCCCGTCCGTCGTCACGTTCGTCGCGGCCGACAACAACCTCAAGCTCGTCTCGGTGACGGTCACGGGCGGAGGCCCGCTGCAGACGATCACCGCCACCGAGCCGCTCACCGGCTCCGCGGGCACCTCGAGCACGTTCACGGTGACGGGTGGCGGCGGCGGCACGGCCCCCGACCTCGCCCTTTCCAAGTCGCACGCCGGGACCTTCTTCGTGGGCTCGCCGGGCGCCTACACGCTCACCGTGTTCAACAACGGCAACGCCCCGACATCCGGTCCCATCACCCTCACCGACACCCTTCCCGCGGGTCTGAGCTTCGTCTCCGGCTCGGGCTCCGGCTTCTCGTGCTCGGCGCTGGGCCAGACGGTCACCTGCGTGAGCAGCGCTCCCCTCGGGATCGAGGACACCGTCTCCGTCACGCTCGTCGTGAACGTGGGCGCGGCGGCCGTACCGCAGGTCACGAACGTCGCCAGCGTGTCGACCGCCGGCGACACGGTCCCCGCGAACGACGGCGCCACGGATCCGACGATCGTCCAGGACCCGATTCCGCCTCCGGCCCCCGACTTCTTCCTCACCGCCGCGCCCGGAACCGTGAGCATCTCGCCGGGGGGCACGAGCACCGTCAACGTCACGGCCACGGGCATCAATGGATTCATCGGCACCGTGACCGTGAACGCGCCCAGCCTTTCGGGCATCACGTTCTCGCCCGCGACGTTCTCGATTCCGGCCGGCACGACGCAGGTGGTCACGCTCACGGCGGCCGCGGGCACCGCGCTCGGGCAGACCGTCCTGAGCTTCACGGGAAGCGCCGCCGGCATCTCCGGCACGCGGACGGCCACATTCACGCTCTCGGTCACCCTGGCGCCCGACTTCGCGCTCTCCGTCGCGCCCAGCCAGCGCCTCCTCAAGGCCGGTGGCGCGAGCGCCACGGTCGTGGTCTCGGTCCAGGGCCTCAACGGCTTCACGTCCCCCGTCGCCGTCGTGGCGCCGCAGGTCGCGGGCGTCACGTTCACGCCGTCGCAGTTCTCGATCGCACCGGGTCAGAACCAGACGGTCACGATCAGCGCGGCCGCCGCCGCGGTGCCCGGAAACCGCCAGGCCGTGTTCGCGGGAACCGGCCCCGGCGTCTCCGGCAGCCGCTCGACGACGCTCGTCCTCACCATCGACCCTGCTCTCGACTTCGCCCTCTCCGTCGCGCCCACGGCGCTCTCGGTCGTCGCGGGCGGCGCGCCCGGCACGGTGACCGTCTCGGCTCAGAGCCTCGAC
>CAZXSG010001068.1:635-2097 GCA_964643185.1 uncultured Holophagales bacterium | reverse complement strand
CGCCACGCGGTGGCAGGTGGGCTTCGTCGTCTTTCCCGACGAGCCCGCCTCGCGCGAACGCGCCGTGCGGTTGGGCCTCGAGCCCTTCGCCGAGGAGCCCGGAAGATCGCTCGCGTACCGGCTGCCGTGGATCGATCCGCCTCCCGCGCGGCTCTCGTTCGCGGAGCTCGCGGGCACGCCCGCGGTCTACGCCGAGGGCCTCTACGGTCCCGAGACGATCCCCGTGGACGGGACGCCGACGGCCGGCTGCTGGACGAACACTTCCGTCTCGCTGAGCTTCGTCGCGCGACCGGGGATCCCGCCTGGGGCGGGATCCCGAAGCGGTCCTACCGGACCGCCGGGGAGCCTCGTGCTCGACCTCATGGCACCGGGACCGGGCGCGGTTCCCGTGGCGGTTCGGCTCGGTTCCTTTTCGACCGTTCGGAGGGTGCGCGGCCGAACGCAGATCGCGCTTCCTGTCGAGCAGTCCTCCCTGGGGCCTCGCGGCATCGTGACGCTCCACATCTCGGCCCCGCCGCTCGTCGCGCCGCCCGATCTGCGCACGCTGGGCGTGTTCCTGATCTCCCTCGAGTCCAGACCGCGCAGCGGACCTCTTGGACGAGCCCTCCCGGCCGCGAAGCGGAAACCGCCGCTCCGGGAGGGCTACGACCGCTTACTACGAACGAGCCGCTCCGTTTCGTCGACGAAGGTGGCAACCTGCGCCGCGGTGGGCTGAGAGATGAACGTTCGGGGTAGGACCGACTTCCGGCCCGCCCTTCCGATCGCAGCCTTCGCTGCGCTCGACCAGGCCTGAGCACGTGCCCTGTCCGTGGCCAGATAGGTCCGGGCGAGCACCGACCGGGAGAGGATCCCCTCAGTCGTGTCGTCCGGCAGACTCTCGATGGCCTCCTCGAGCAGCGTTGCAGCCAACTGATCCCTGCCCGTGTTGCTTGCGACGAGACCGGCCCGATAGAGGGCCAGCGCCTTCCATTCGGGCGTCTTCGCGGAATCTACGGCAAGACGATAGGTCGAGAGCGGGCTGTCCTTGTGGTTGAGCATCTCCGCCGCCTCGGCCGTGCGTTCGTGGATCTCGGTCATCCGCCCGCTCGCGTTCGCGATGTCGTGGGGGAGAGAGCCCATCGTGTCGAGGGCGTTTTCCGGCGCCGACAGGCGGAGGAAGATCTCGGCTTGCTTGATGGTCGCCTCCACACGAACCGAGTCCGAGGCTCCGGGGAGGCCCGAGGCCTTCATGTATGCGGCGAGGGTGGGCAGCAGGTCCTCGAAGGTTCCGGCGCCCTTGGCGTCAGCCCTCGTCAGCTGCCCTTCGGCCCAGGCCAACGCCCCCTGCGCAGTCCGAAAGACGGGCGTCTCGACCTTCGTCGGTTCCGGGATGCGCTTGCCCTGACCGGGCACACGACGCTACCATGATGCCAGGACGAATTCCGGGTCCACCCAGGGCTGCGTTGTGTGCCCCGCTTACCGC
>CAZXSG010001068.1:0-625 GCA_964643185.1 uncultured Holophagales bacterium | reverse complement strand
CACATCGATGATGCCAGTACGAATGCTGCGACGATCGAGCGGTTCATGGTTTGCCTTTCTTCCCGTTCTGTTCGTTGGCCACGGGGCTGCGCATCCCGGGTCCCCGAAGTGAGACCGGCAGGATGCCGTTGCAGGTCAAGGCCGAATGGAGTGCCATAGGGTGGGAAGCGAGAAATTTCGTCCAGAACGCATCCTGGAGCTCGAACGTCCAGTTCTTCTCCTGGACCTTTCTCTCCTGAAGGCTCCAAGGTCCCCGGACCCATTCCTGGAAGAGCTGCTCGATCACCGTTGGTCTCATCTGTGTCCGGAGCTGCTGAAACGACTCGTCCGTGAGAACGGCGTCTCCTTGGGGATCCGAGACGCGCTCATCGCCGACTTTGGTTCGAAACGAGACCCACTGTTCGTACGTCATACGACCGTCCAGGTTCCGGCGCCAAACCTCCCGGTCGTGGGTCGGATCGGCACGAGATTCCCGCACGGCGGCGGCGAGCCGACGCTGGCGTTCCCTGTGGGCGTTCCACTGGGCTTCCGCCTTCTCCTTTGACGGGTAGTAGCGGTCCAAGCGGCTTTCGATTTCCCCCGGAGTCGGATACGCAGTCGATTCGCGCATTGCGACCTCGACTGC
>CAZXSG010001067.1:0-2106 GCA_964643185.1 uncultured Holophagales bacterium | reverse complement strand
CTCCGGAGGTCGCGGGCTGGAGGAACACGAGGATTCGGCGCGCGGGATCCTCCGCATCGAGCTCCTCGACGAGCGGGGTGATCGGCGGGGACACGCGATCGCGACATCTCGCGAGGACCGTGTTCTCGACCTCTTTCAGCCGGGACGCGGTCAGACCCGCACGAACGAGCTTCGGGAATCCGTTCGGATCCTTGCCTTCCCTCGCGCCGCAAACCACGTACCCGCCACCCATGTTCTGCAGGTCGTTCGCAAACGCCGAGAGGGTCGCGACGACGTCGTCCACGTCGGCGACGTTCTCCTTCCATTCGGTTTGCTCGCTTTCTCGGCGAGCGAGGTCGTCCAGATCGACGCGGTTCGTCATCGGTGCTCCGTTTCGGACACACGTCAGGGTAACCGCGCGGCCAGCCTCCAACAAGATCGCCCCCCGGGGGACCCGGCCTCGTCGGGCGTTGGTTCGAGCCCTCACTCGTCACTTCCGGGAAATGCGGTACGCGCTTTTCCTCATCGTCGCCCTGTGGCTCCCCGCCACCCATGCGGCCGAACACCGCCTCGTCGCCGATCTCTTTCCGGGCGCCGAGGGTTCGAAGCCGGGTCTTCCCGCTGTTCTGGGCGACCGGATCGTGTTTGCCGCCGACGACGGGGTCCATGGCCGCGAGCTTTTCGTGAGCGACGGGACCGAGGCCGGTACGAGGCTGATCGCCGACCTCAGCCCGGGACCGGCAAGCTCGAACCCGGCGTCCCTCGTCGCGGCTGGCCCTTTCGTCTACTTCCAGGCCTTTCCGAGTGGCGCTGAGGCGGAGACCTACCGAACCGACGGATTCCAGGTCGAGCAGGTGGCTTCCGGAGTCGCCGCTCTGGCCGGACCCGTGAAGGGCGGCGTGCTGATCGTGCGCGGGCCCGACGGTTCCTCCGAGTTGCGGAGGCTGTCGTACGGAGGCGAGGAACGCGTGCTTTCGCCCGCCGGCTGGCACAGCCCCTTGGGCGGCAACGACAGACTCCAGCTCCTCTTCCACAATGGCCACCAGATCCCGAACACTCTCGTTTCGGACGGCACCGCCGAGGGGACGTTCGACTTGTTCCTCACGGCGCTCCGGCCCGTGGTGTCGTTTCGCGGCGATCTCTTCTTCAGAACGCTCTACGGCGGGTTCGGCACGACCGATGGAACGCTCCGAGGCACCCGGCAGCTGCTCGTTCCGCGCGAGCTCGACTTCGGCTTCCCGCATCGCGCCGTCGCTGGCTCTCTGTTCTTCTCGGCCTACGACCACCGGCGACCGATGCTCTGCAGCCTCGACGCCGGCGGCCGCATCGTGGCCCTGGACACCGCGATTCTGGAGGGGCTCGGGGAGATGACCGGGGAGGTCAACGGCCGGTTTCTCTTCCGAAGCGGTGACCCGGGGCCGCTTGCCGGCAAGGTCTTCGGAACGGACGGCCGTAGCGTCAGCCTTCTGACGGATCTCGCCTCCGACGCGACGGACTTCGTTCCCGCCGGGCGTGAGGGTTACTTCATCGCGCGGCTCGACTCCGGACCCGCTCTCCTGAAAACAGACGGGACGCCGGCAGGGACCCTGGCGGTCACTCCGCCCGCGGCGTTCCCTTCGATCGACTGGCTCGTTCGGGCCGGCGACCGACTGTACTTTCGCGCAGACGACGGCGTGCGGGGTGCGGAGCTCTGGTCTCTGGACCTCCTTCCGTCGAAGAGTCCTCTCCACACGGTGCCGGCCTGCCCTCTCGTCGAGGGAGCCGTCCTCGAACGGGACGAGCGGCGCACGCTCCCGGTCGAAGGCCACTGCGGAGTACCTGCAGGAGCGCGCTCCGTGTCCCTCGAGGTCACCGGGTCCTCGGGGCGGCGCATCGTCGGCCGGTTCCAGGTGTTCGCCTCGGGCGCCGTGCCCCCCGGAGAAGCCCACCTTCTGTTCCCTCTCTCGAGATCGGCGCCACGCGTCACGTCGAATCTCGGACCGGAGGGCATCACCGTCTGGAACGACGGGCCCGAGACGATGAGCTTCGGGATCCGAGTGATCGGCTACGAGGAGGCGAACTCGCCCCCCTGATCCCCCCCTGACCCCGTGGGCCACCACCCTTCCCTTTTGCCCGCCGTCACCCCAC
>CAZXSG010001066.1:0-2108 GCA_964643185.1 uncultured Holophagales bacterium | reverse complement strand
TCGTCTCCATCATCGAGAACGGCGCCGGGTCGGTCGAGGTCTCGGCGCGTCCGGCCTTGCCGAAGACCCGCTCGACCTCGGGGAACGAGCGCAGCACGTTGTCCTGCGTCTGCAGCAGGCGCTCGGCTTCGGTGACGGAGATTCCGGGCAGAGTCGTGGGCATGTACAGGATCGAGCCTTCGTAGAGCGAGGGCATGAACTCCGAGCCCAGCTTCATGGCGACGGGGACCGTGGCCGCCATGGCGAGGACGGCCGCGGCGATCGTCGTTTTCGGATGGCGCAGCACGGCCCGGCACGGCGGCTCGTAGATGCGGTGGATCAGCTTGCTGATCGGGTGCTTCTCTTCGGGGTAGTACGTGCCCACCGCGAGCTTGGTGGCGATCCAGGAGAGCCACTTCGGACGGAACGTGAACGGATCCATCCGCGCGAACATCATGCGGATCGCGGGGTCGAGCGTGATGGCGAGGAGCGCCGCGAGCGCCATCGCCAGGGTCTTGGAGTACGCGAGCGGCTTGAAGAGCCGGCCTTCCTGGTCGATGAGCGTGAAGACGGGGAGGAAGGCCACGGCGATCACGAGGAGCGAGAAGAAGACCGACGGCCCGACCTCCATGAGCGCGTCGAGACGCACCTTGTGGAAGTCGCCCTTGCGCCCGCCCTCCTCCCAGAGCTGGAGCTTCTTGTACGCGTTCTCGACCTCCACGATCGCGCCGTCCACGAGGATGCCGATCGAGATCGCGATGCCGCCGAGCGACATGATGTTGATGTTCAGCCCGAGGAGCTGGAAGGGGATGAACGCGAGGATCACCGAGATCGGGATGGTGACGATCGGCACGACGGCGCTCGGCGCATGCCAGAGGAAGATGAGGATCACCAGCGAGACGATGAGGATCTCCTCGATGAGCTTCGTTTTCAGCGTCGCCACGGAGCGCTCGATGAGGTCCGAGCGGTCGTAGGTCGTCACGATCTTCACGCCCTTGGGCAGCGAGGGCTCGATGTCCTCGAGCTTCCTCTTCACGCGTTCGATCACGTTGAGCGCGTTCTCACCGCTCCGCATGACCACGATGCCGCCCACGACGTCGCCCTGGCCGTCGAGGTCCGCGACGCCGCGCCGGATCTCGGGGCCCAGGGACACGCGGCCGATGTCCTTCACCGTAACGGGCGTGCCGCGTTCGTTCGTCTTGACGACGATCTTCTCGATGTCGGCCGCGCTCTTGAGGTACCCGCGGCCCCGCACCATGTACTCGCGGCCCGAGAGCTCGACCAGCCGTCCGCCTATTTCCTCGTTGCTCTTGCGGATGGCCTCGCTGACCTCCTCGATGCCGAGGCCGTAGGCCGCGAGCGTGTTGGGTGCGACGGTCACCTGGTACTGGCGCTGCGAGCCGCCCACGGTCGCGACCTCGGCGACGCCGGGGACCGACTGCACGGCGTAGCGCAGGAACCAGTCCTGATACGAGCGGATCTCGTCGGTCGAGTTCCTTCCCGACTTGTCGACGAGCGCGTACTGGAAGACCCAGCCCACGCTGGAGGCGTCGGGACCGAGCTCGGCCGTGACGCCCTCGGGCAGCCGGCCCTGGATCTTGGAGAGGTACTCGAGCACCCGGGAGCGGGCCCAGTAGAGGTCCGTGCCGTCCTCGAAGATCACGTAGACGTAGGAGAAGCCGAAGTCGGAGAAGCCGCGAATGGTCTTCACCTTCGGTGCGCCGAGGAGGGAGGTGACGATGGGGTAGGTCACCTGGTCCTCGAGGATGTCGGGGCTCCTGTCCCAGCGCGAATAGATGATCACCTGCGTATCGGAGAGGTCGGGGATCGCGTCGAGCGGAATCGTCTTGATGACCCCGAGCGAGAGGACGATCGCGACGGCATAGAGGAAGACGACGAGAAACTTGTTCTCGGCCGAGAAGCGGATGATCCGGGCGATGGGGCCGTTCTGGTCCGGCGGTGAGGTGTGCATCGCGGATCCTTCAGTGCGCGTGACCCGCGGCCGGCGTCGCCGCCGGTGCCGAGGTCGTGGCCGTCATCGCATTGATCGCGGACTTGAGACGCGATTCGGAATCGACGAGGAAGTTCGCGCCGAGAAGCACGGAGTCCCCGCTCTCGAGCCCCGAGAG
>CAZXSG010001065.1:0-2110 GCA_964643185.1 uncultured Holophagales bacterium | reverse complement strand
TTCTCCGGACGTTCGGCCTGGCCGATGAGTCCGTGCTCTTCTCCGCGTTCGAACGAGCTCTGGCCGAGCCGGGGCGCGGCCTCGCGAAGGCGCTCACCGAAACCGGCGCCGTGCCGAAGTACGTGGCCGACGCCTGTGTGCGGGCGCTGGCCGAGCGGATCCTGTACGAGTCGTTCCAATGGACGGCCGGCGCGTTCACCATCACCAACCTCGAGAAGCCGCCCGACCTGCCCGTCACGTTCGACCGCACCAACTCCAGCCTCATTCTCGAAGGGCTGCGCCGGCTGCCCTACTCGGCCCCGTTCCCCGGGCCGGCGCTGGATCCGAGGGCGAAGCCCGTGCTCGCGCAGGACCTCCTGCTCCGGTATCAGTGGGTGACGCTGACGAACGAGGAAGCCGACGTCCTCGGCCATGTGGACGGCCATCGGCCGGCCTCGGAGGTCAGCATGGACCTCCGGATCCTCGCCCGCCTCGTGGCCATCGGGCTCATCCAGCTCGTGCCTCCCGGCAAGCAGCTGGAAACGCGCGACATGGAATCGCAGGCGATTCTCAACGTCGAGATTTCGGGGGCCGCGCCCCCGACCCGCCTCGCCGAGCAGCACGAAGCCCAGTCGAAGCTCGTAGCGAACACGTACCGCCGCATCGACTGGGTCACGCTCTACGAGATCCTCGGGGTCGCCCGTGACGCGCCGGGAGAAGACATCCAGCGGGCGCTGCAGGAGAAGGCCCGCACGTTCCATCCGGACCATCACCTCAAGACGGCCCTCTCGGCTCACCGCGAGGCGCTCGAGACGCTGTTCAAGAGGGTCCAGCTCGCCGACAGGACGTTTCGCTCGGCCGAGAGCCGTGTGATTTATGACGAAGGCCTGCTCCAGGGCCAGTCCGTGGTGACGACCACGAACGTCGGAGCCACCGAGGAAGTACGGCAACAGATGGCCCGCGCCAACTACATCCGCGCGCGGAGCCTCTTCGAGCAGGAAGACTATTACCCGGCCTACGAAATGGTGCGTCAGTCCGTGGAGTTCGACCCCGGCAAGGCCGACTACTGGATCCTCCTCTCGCGCGTGCAGCGCAAGAACCCCAAATGGGTGCGGCAGGCGGCCGAGACCATGCGCCGCGCGTCGCAACGGCTGCCCGAGAGCGTGGACGTGTGGCTGGAGCTGGCCGAAGCCTGCGCGGCCGAACGCAACGAGCCCGAGCGGGTGAAGGCCCTCAAAGAGGTCATGAAGATCGACCCCGGCAACCGACGGGCCCAGTCGCTCCTGGCCGAGATCGCGTCGATGAAGCCGGGTAGAGGCAGATAGAGCGATGTCCGTCGTCATGGAAGCCCGGGCGAGGTCGTTGAGGGCGTGAACCCTTCCATCCCGGCCGCGTTCGGCACCGGACTGGGGCTGGCGGCGGGGGCGGGGCTCAACGCCTACGCCGTGCTCCTCGTGTACGGCGTGATCGCTCACTTCTTTCCCGAGGAATATCCGGGCGCGATCGCCCGCGTCCTGGGTTCGCCGACGTCGCTCTTCGTCGTTGCCGGGTTCTTCCTCCTCGAGTTCTTCGCTGACAAGATCCCCGTGCTCGACCACGTGTGGGACGTTCTCCACTCGGTGATCCGTCCGGTCGCTGGGGCCGTCCTCGCGATCGCGTCGATGGAGCCCCAGTCCGACACGGCGCTGAGCGTCGTGGCCGGCGGGGCGGGCGGCGTCACGGCGCTCGCGTCGCACCTCGTGAAGGCGGCCACCCGCGTTTCGTCCACGGCGCTCACGGGCGGGGTCGCGAACATCGCGCTCTCGATCGCCGAGGACGTCATGGCCTTCGTGCAGGCGCTCGTCTCGATGTTCCTGCCGCTCATCGCGCTCACCGTGGTGGCCTGCTTCGGGCTGCTCTTCATCTTCACGGTGCCCCGAATCGCCCGAAAGTTCGATCTCCTCGGACGCCGGCGCCCGAAGCCCCCCGGGTCGCCTCCCTCGGGCGAATACCCCCGCGTGAAACCCGCATCGTCCTGAGTTTGTTCAGCCCTCCGGGCCCGGAAACGCCTCCGGCGCGCTGAATTTTGTTCAGCCCTCCGGGCCCGGAAACGCCTCCGGCGCGCTGAATTCTGTTCAGCCCTCCGGGCCGG
>CAZXSG010001064.1:0-2119 GCA_964643185.1 uncultured Holophagales bacterium | reverse complement strand
CCCTTCCGGATGCCTCAGGCGGTTCCACGGGCAAACGTCCTGGCAGATGTCGCAGCCGAAGAGGAGGCCGGCGACGGCCTGTTCCTCGCCGGGAGAGAACGCGCCGCGCTTCTCGATGGTGAGGTACGAGAGGCAGCGCCGCGCGTCGAGCACCCGCGGCGCGACGAAGGCATCGGTCGGGCAGGCGGTGAGGCAGGTGGTGCAGGCGCCGCAGCGGTCCAGGGCGCTCTCGGTGAGCGGGGGAGCCGTGGGGGCGAGCACGAGGTCGGTGAGCAGCTCGCCGAGGACCACGTGGGAGCCGATGCCCGGCACGATGAGGAGCCCGTTCTTGCCGATGAAGCCGAGACCCGCCCGTACGGCGACCTCGCGTTCCAGAACCGGCGCCGTGTCGACGGCGACGCGGAAGTGCGTGCCGGGAGGCGCCAACGGCGCGAACGCCTTGGCGACGGCCTTCAATTCCCGCCGCACGACGACGTGATAGTCCTCGCCCCGCGCGTACTTCGCGACGTTTCCGGGTCCCGCGCCCGTGACCTCCCGCGCGACCGCGAGGATCGAGCGCGTGTACGGGAGCACTTCGTCGAAACGCGCCCGCGCGGCCGCGTCTCTCTCGAGGAACTTCATCTCCCCGTGGAAGCCGCTCCCCAGCCAGGAGAGGAACGTGCCGTGCGTGGTCGCGGCCTCCGCGGCCAGGATTCCCGCCGCGACGAATCCGCGCTCCTTCGCGAGAGCGACGAGACGGGTCGAGAGACCGGCCGGATCTTCGGGCAGGGCCGGCGGAGGGAAGCGGGGAGCGCGCCGCGGCGGCAAGGGGCGCGGCGTCTCCCGGCGCCGCGACGGGGGTTCGTTCACCCGGCCGATCCTATCTCCTCGCGGCGGGCCCTTATGATCGCCCCCGTGAGTGACGCGAATCCCCCCGCGAGTGCGCCGTCGCACATCTACGCCATGGCCTTCCTGCTGGTCACGCTCCTGCTCGTGGGGGCCGCCTCCCTCGCCGTGCTCGGGCCCTTCCTGCCCGCCATCGCGTGGGCCGCCATCGTCGCGCTCGCGTCGGGCGGCCTCCACCGCAGGCTGCTCATGCGCACGCGCCGTCCCGGTCTCGCCGCGCTCCTCACGTGCGTCGGCATCGCGCTGGGCGGGCTGCTCCCGGCTTCGCTCCTGGTCCTGGTGATCGGGAGGCAGGCCGCCGCCACGGCGACCTGGGTGGCCGAGGAGCTCAAGCGCCGCCAGATCGACTCCGTCAGCGACATCATCACGTTTCCGGGCGTCGCCAGCGCGGTCACCTGGGTGCAGAGCCACACGGGGCTCTCGCTGCCCGAGATGCAGGGGCACCTCCGCGATTTCGCCGGAAACGTCTCGACGCGGGCGGCCAAGGCCGGCGGCGCGCTGGTCGCGGGTTCCTTCGAGTCGGTGATGACGTTTCTCATCACGATCTTCCTCGTCTACTTCTTCCTCAAGGACGGGAAGGTCATCGAGCGGGCGCTCCTCGACCTCATCCCGCTTCCCGAGGCCGAGCGAAAGGAGACCCTTCGGGGGCTTCAGGCGATGGTCCGTTCGACGTTCCGGGGCTCCCTGCTCTGCGCGCTGGTGATGGGCATCTGCGGCGGCATCGGCTGGGCCTTCGCGGGCCTGTCGGGGGCCGTTCTCGCGGGAGCGCTCATGGCCGTCGCGTCTCTCATCCCGCTCGGAGGAACGGCGCTCATCTGGGGACCCGGCGCGATCCTCCTGTGGATGCAGGGGCGGCCGGGGGCGGCGATCTTCCTCGCGCTCTGGGGCTTCGTGGTGGTGAGCTTCCTCGCCGACAACGTCCTCAGGCCGTTCCTCATCAAGGGCGAGGGAGAGCAGAACACGCTGGTGGTGTTCCTCGGCGTCTTCGGCGGAATCCCGGCGTTCGGCCTGCTCGGGATCTTCCTGGGACCGCTCGTGCTCTCCCTGCTCTTCACCCTCATCGAGACCCTGCGGCGGATCGCGTCACCGCGCCCGGAAACGGCCCCGATCGAGACCTAGGGAATCCAGTCGGCCACGAAGATGTTGGTGTCGCCGGCCTTGGCGTTGTGCCGGTTCGAGCAGAACGCGATCTTCCGTCCGTCGGGCGAGAACATCGGGAAGCCGTCGAACGTGG
>CAZXSG010001063.1:0-2120 GCA_964643185.1 uncultured Holophagales bacterium | reverse complement strand
TGGCCGCGGTGCGCGAACACTGGCCGGAATTAAGCGCTACTGCGATGGAGTAGTTTTAGCGTAGCCCGAAGAAGGCCCGCATGATGTACAGCGACACCTGCGGGTTCTCCCGGAGCCGGCGCATGGAATAGGCATACCATTCCTTGCCGAACGGCACGTAGACGCGCAGGCGATGGCCGTTAGCGATGATGATCTTGCGCAGCTCCGTCTCGTCGGGCGCGGATCGCGGCGCCCCGGTGATGGGTGAAAGCGCCGTGCCCGCACCCGTCGCGAGCTCCGCCCCGCGCCCGAGACGCGCGGCGAAAAAGCCGGCGGCGGCCCCGACGAGGCCCGACACACCTCCGACGAGAAGCGGCTCCATCACGAGATCCCCGCGTTCACGGGCGCCGACCGGAGCTTCTCGGCGAGCCACAGGGAGTCGGCACGGAGCGCGCCCGGCGCGGCCCCCGAGCGTCCCACCACGACGGCCGTGCGATACCCGTCCACGTCGGCGAACGCGAAGCTGGCCGACTCCCCCTCCGTGAGGCAGGCGCGCAGCGGCCCGCAGCCGAGGTCGGCTGCCGCGCGGTCCACGAGGTCGCGGAGCGGCACGAGGAGGGCCACGGCCGTGCGCTCGAGCTCGAGAGAGGCGCTCTCGGAGGCCTGGACGTTGCCCGAGCCGTCCACGACGAGCGCCGCCATCACTTCGGGGTTACCGCGGGCCACGGCCGCCGACCACTGCGAGAAGGTGTTCTTCATGCCATCTTCCTACGCACCCGAGCGCGCCGCGGATGGACGCCGTCAGGACAGACTGAGGGAGTTGGCCGAGCCCGCGCCCGCCTTCACCGTGCCGAAGACCGACGTGTCGTAGAAGCCGAGCGGCTCGAGTGTGTCCGCGACGAGCGAGGTCACGTCGCGGAGGTCCAGATCGCGAAACGCGGGCACGAGGTCCACGACGGCACAGTGGAACTCTTCCATGAGCTCGCGGAACGCCGCTGCGAGGCGCTGCGGCTCGGGGAACGAGGCCGCGAGCGCCTGCCGGGTCTCCGTGGAGAGCATGAGGCCGGCATGCAGGTCGAGCTCGACGAAGAGGAGCGACGGATACCTCTCGGCCGCGCGGCGCTGGGCCTCGAGGAGACGGCCGTGGAGGAGCCGGTCTCCCACGAACGAGCCGTAGCGCGATCTCAGCAGGTTGAGCGCCAGCGCCACCGCGTCGAAGAGCTCGTCGTTCGCCGTCGAGGCGACAGGGGCCGAGGCCTCGGGAAACGGGCTCGACGATTCGTCTGCGGGAACGCACAGGACGCCGTCCCGGACCATGCTCCTCACCGATTGGCGAAAGCGCTCCGGGTCTCCGTCGGGCGCCGAGCGCTCCGAGCCCGTCAGAACGCACAGAACGAACCACTCGTCTGGCGTGAGGGGCCGAGGAGGCGGCTCTTCGGCCAGAACGAGGGACGCTGTCACAGAGGGCATCAGACGTCCCCGGTTCTCGTCACGATGACGAGGACTTGATCGCCCTCGCCCGCCGATCTCACGAGGCGGATCTTCACGTTCTGGTGGGGCCTGTCCTGGAATCGGAACACGAAGTCGAACTCGTGCGAGGGCTTCGGGATGCGCCGGGCGACGAAGTCGCCGAAGACTCCTTCGAAGTCCTTCACCTGCGTGCAGGGGGCGACGTCCTTGAACCAGCTCTTCCCGACGACGTCCGTGACGCGCCGGCCCGTGGCCTCGGCCTCGGCGCGGTTGTAGCGCACGACGATGCCCGCGGTGTCGAGCACGACGAAGCCGTACGGCGCACGATCGATGTCGTCCGCCGTGAGGCTTTGCAAAGAAAGGATGTCGATCGGAGCGGCTGTCGTCACGGGGAGACCTCCATGTCGCCTTTGGTGTTCAGAGCTTCGTCAGCGATTGGGCGGACGGCCCAGTGCGAAGACGTCGCCGATCGTGGGCTCTGGCTCAGGCTCCGGGGGAGCCGGCACGAGCGGAGCTCCTCCGAAGAGGGCCCGCGTCTCTCCGGCGCGCTCCTCCAGGAAGCGGAGAGCCGAGCCGAAATCCTCGTCCTCTCCGATCGCGTCGGGGGGCCGCAGCCCGAAGCGCGGTGGCCGGGTGGCCGTGGATGCGGATGGCACGGAAGGCGGAGTCGC
>CAZXSG010001062.1:0-2121 GCA_964643185.1 uncultured Holophagales bacterium | reverse complement strand
GGCCGATTTCCTACGGCGCGGACAGGCCGTGCTTCCGCGCCGAGGCGGGTGCCGCGGGCCGGGACACGCGCGGCCTCATCCGCCAGCACCAGTTCGACAAGGTGGAGCTCGTGAAGTTCTGTCTGCCCGAGGAGTCGGACGCCGCGCACGAAAAGCTCACGCGCGACGCCGAGGCGATTCTGGAAAGGCTCGAGCTGCCGTACCGCCGCGTGCTCCTCTGCCGCGGCGACATGGGCTTCGCGTCGGCCAAGACGTATGACCTCGAGGTGTGGCTGCCGGGCGCCGGCACGTACCGCGAGATCTCCTCGTGCTCGAACTTCGAATCGTTCCAGGCCCGCCGCGCGGCCATCCGCGCCAAGGTCGAGGTGAACGGCAAGTCGCGGAACGAGCTGGTCCACACGCTGAACGGCTCGGGCCTCGCCGTGGGGCGCACGCTCGTCGCGATTCTCGAGAACTACCAGCGGGCCGACGGATCCGTCGGCGTGCCCAAGGCGCTCCAGCCGTACTGCGGCGGCCTCACGGAGGTTCGGCGCTGATGGGCCGCTACGGAGCGACCGTGGTCTGGGAACGGGGCGCCGCGGCGTTCGTGGGCGGGGCCTACTCGCGCGAGCACCGCTGGGATTTCGACGGCGGCGTGTCCGTCGTCGCGTCGGCCTCGCCGCAGATCGTGAAGCTGCCCAACTCGCGGGAGGACGCGGTGGATCCCGAGGAGGCGTTCGTCGCCGCAATCGCGAGCTGCCACATGCTGTGGTTCCTCTCCATCGCGGCCGAGCGCGGACACATCGTGGAACGCTACGAGGACGCCGCGGTGGGCCTCCTCGCGAAGAACGCCGGAGGGAAGCTCGCGATGACGAAGGTGACGCTGCGTCCGCGCGTGACGTTCTCGGAGAGAGCGACCCGCGAGGCGCTCGACGCGCTCCACCATGCCGCGCACGAGGAGTGCTTCCTCGCGAAGTCCGTGACCTCCGAGGTCCTGATCGAGCCCGTGTATGAGTGAAGACCCGGACGCCAAGGATCCGGCGCGCAACGTTCTGGGCGGACCGCTCGCTGTCTGCGGCACGAGCCCGCGCACGGGCTTCTTCCGCGACGGCTGCTGCTCCACGGGTCCGAGCGACGCCGGGCGGCACGTCGTCTGCGCGATCCTGACGGAGGAGTTCCTGGAGTTCTCGGCCGAGCAGGGGAACGACCTCTCGACGCCGGCGCCCCACTTCGGCTTCCCCGGCCTCTCGGAAGGCGATCGCTGGTGCCTGTGCGTCGCGCGCTGGAAGGAAGCGCTCGAAGCCGGCGTCGCGCCGAAGGTCGTCCTCGAGGCGACGCACGAGGCCGCGCTCCGCGTCGTCTCCCTCGACGACCTCGTCGCGCACGCGGCCATCGAGTCGTATTCCTGAGCGCTTGAGCGCGAAGTCCGTTCCGCCGCGTGGTCCGCGGGCCACGCTCGCTGTCGCCGCACCGTTCCAGAAGCACATCGCGAAGAGCACGCTCCTCATGGCCGAACGGCTCCTCGCGCAGGGCGGGACGGTCGTGCGCGAGGTGTTCCTCAGGTCGGCCATCGGAGGCGAGGTACTCGCCCAGAACGGCCGGCGCTTCCAGCCGCTCCTCGCCGTGGCCGAGGGCGGAAGGCTCGTGCGGGCGAGCTGCTCGTGCGCCGCGCGGCTCCTCTCGTCCGAGCTCTGCCCCCACGTCGCGGCGCTCGCGCACAACTTCACGAAGACCGGAGATGCGTCGATCCCGCTTCCCCAGCGCTTCGACGCGAGCCTCGGCGCGCTCCTCTGCGAGGAGGCCGTGTCACTCGGTGAGCCCGTGCTCGGGCGCGTTGGGCGACTTCTCGGGCACGGTGGCGCGGATCCCGCGTTGGCTTCGCGTCCGGACATACACGTGCTCTTCACCGAGCGCGTACGAGACCGGCACGACTCCCTGACCAATGCTGCGCCAGTCGCGAGCCGCATCCGGGCGGAAGTTTTCCGCCTCGGCGCGTTTGGCCGAGGCCGCGGTGCGCACGCGATCGAGCTCGGTGTAGAGGTTCATCATCTCGAGCTGCAGGGCTTCGAGGCTCGCCTGGCTCGCCGCATTGAGCTCCTGGCCCGCGAGCTTCGCGATCTTGAGACTCAGCGAGCCCATCTG
>CAZXSG010001061.1:0-2123 GCA_964643185.1 uncultured Holophagales bacterium | reverse complement strand
GGTCGGGGTTGGGCCCTAGTGCCACCTCCGCGGGCGGGCATAGGGTTGAGGCACTGGGAGGTTCCGCTTGGGCGGTGAGGGCCGAATCTCCGATCCGGAGTACGGCGGCCGGTTCACGGTGAAGCAGTACGGGAGTGAGAAGGCGACGGAGGCCGACGGGTCGTGCCGCCACGTGCGGATCCATCTACGGCCGATGAGCTCGAATCCCGTTCACGAACCCATCGAGCTGACGCCTGAGGATGAGGGGGAGGTCAGGGTGCTCGGCGAGTTCGTCGAGGTGCTGGCGTAGCGGGCGCCACAGGTTCAGGCGACGAAGCCCGAGAGTCTTTTCGCTTCCTCGTACTCCGCCGAAAGATCGAAGCCGACGTCGGCCCTGGGGTCGACGAGCTTGAAGCCCACGTACATGATCGACACGAGATGGAGCCCGGAGAACTTCCCGGGGAGAGATCGGAGTTCGTACTTCTGCTCGGAGTCGTTCACGTCGAGGCCCTTCATCCCGAGGAGCGCAACCTCGAACGCGATCTTCTTCACCTGCTCCGGGGGCATCGCGGAAAACGTCTTCATTGCGCCCATGCAGTACATGACGGCGTCCATTCGTAGTCGGCCGCTGGCGGCGGCGCGGAAAGTCGACCCGGCCGCTCGGCTCAGTTCGGTTCGGCAGACCTCGGCAAGGTCGCTGTCGGGGTCTAGTTCAATCGCCTTCTTCAGGAGCTTTTCGGCTTCCGAAATTCGGTCTTCGCCGCCGATCACGAACAGGATGTGTCCGAGTCCATAGACGCTCTGCTGGTCGTTGGGGAGAACCCGGACGGCCTCCCGTAGCTCCGTTTCGGCCTCCGCGGTGAGCCCCTTCTTCCCGAGAAGAGCGCCGAGGTTCCGCCGAGCGTAGGGGTCGTCGGGGGCGATTCGAACCGCTTCCCGTAGGACCTCGATGGCCTCGTCGGTTCGGCCGGCGCGGGCGTGGGCCACGCCAAGTGCGACCCGAGCGTGTGCGTGGGCCGGGTCTATCGCGAGGAGTTTCGCGAGATGCCCCGTCGCCTCGTCGAGCTTCCCCAGGTCGCTCTCGGCCATCCCGATGTTGAAGAGCACCGCGGCGTCATCGGGCCGTTCGGCCAGGAGGCCAGCCAGGATCGGGATGGCGATCTCATGTTGCCGCCTCTTCAGCAGGTCGATGGCGTACTCGAAGGGGTCCAGCGCGGCCTCGGTGGGTGTCCAAGAGACGTCGAGACCCTCACGACCCATTCGAACCTCGACGGACCCGGCGCCGAAGGCCTCTTCGTAGTGGCGGCGGGCGGCCTCGAGGAACCGTTTCGACCCGAAGGCACGGGCGTCATGGGGAAATGTGTGGAGCGGGACGAAGTCCCTGGCGATGGTGAACCGGATCGGGGGTCTCACGGGCATCCGCTCACGATACCTGGGGACCGACGCTGGGAAACGGCACCCATTGGTACTTCCCCTCGAGCCCTATTTCGGCGGCCCAGGCATCCACGAGGGCGATATCCGAGGCTGGTTCGCTGGGAGTCTCAGCGTAGAGGCGGAGGAGAGCCTCACCGAACTCGGTGAAGCCTGCCGAGGCATACGGAACCTGGTAGACGGCCGAGCCGAGGAGGCGGTCGCAGAAGAGGGCGTAGGCCGTGTTCAGGATGACACTTCCGGCGACGATCTCGTCGGGCACCATTTCGCGTACCTGCGGGCCGAGGCTGCCGAGTGCTTCCTGTTGCTGCGCGGCGAACGCCTCCGCGCGCACGTCGGCGAGAGATGGGTACGTTTCGTCGAGCCACGCGTCGATTCGCATGCCCAGCGGGATCGAACGTAGTTGTGTGAGCAGGCCGCCGATGAGCTGGGCAACGAACGACTCGACCACCGATTCCGGGGGCTCCGGCTTCCTCGTCGAGGCCAGGTGGGCGCGTACCAGCTTCCTTCCCCAAGCGACGCCCGACTCGTGGAGGGCAAAGCGGCGGCGATCAGGCTCGGGCACCGCGAGCGCACGGAGGAGGTGTGCGCACTGGAACGCGACGGCGTAGTCGGTATACGTGAGGCCTGCACGGTCCTGGAGTACGTAGCTGTCGGTCCCCTGCGGGGAGACGTGTATGGTCCGTCCGACCGGCCGGCCTTGGAGCGGAATC
>CAZXSG010001060.1:0-2126 GCA_964643185.1 uncultured Holophagales bacterium | reverse complement strand
CGAGCGCGGCCCAGGCCGAGGCCCACGCGAACGCACCAGGGTGCCGCACCGCCCGCCGCGCGAGCGCGAGCGCGAGTGCCGTCGCGACGAACGCGCCCAGGCTCAGGAGCACGTGCCTTCGGAGGAAGCCGTCGAGCGTTGCCGCGCTGGGCAGGAGCCCGCCGCCGGGCAGGAGCCCGAGCCCGTCGGCCCAGAAGTGCCCGCTCACGGCGGCGGCGATCTGTCCCAGGAGCGTAGCCGCCAGGAGGAGCGAAGCACCGTCACGCCAGACGGCGCGGTCCGGGCCGGAGCGCGAAAGGCCCGCGCCCAGCGCGAGAGCCGCGAACACCGAGCCGGCCACGGGGAAGTGCACGATCGCGGGATGGAGGGGCACGCCGAACACGTCGACCATGAGCGGAGTATCGCCAAGGTCGACTTGCGTCTTTCTATCGCCCCGCCATAATCCGCCCGCACATGGACTCCATCGTCACCCGCGGCGCGCGGCAGCACAACCTCCGCAACGTCTCTCTGACCATCCCTCGGAACGCGCTCGTCGTGCTCACGGGTGTCTCCGGCTCGGGCAAATCTTCTCTCGCGTTCGACACGCTCTTCGCCGAGGGCCAGCGGCGCTACGTGGAGTCGCTCTCGGCGTACGCGCGGCAGTTCCTCGAGCAGATGGAGAAGCCCGACGTCGACTCGATCGAGGGTCTCTCGCCGGCCATCTCGATCGAGCAGAAGACGACCTCCAAGAACCCGCGCTCCACGGTGGGCACGGTCACCGAGATCTACGACTACCTGAGGCTCCTCTTTGCCTCGGTGGGGAAGCCGCACTGCACGAGCTGCGGACGCCCCATCGCCGCGCAGACGATCCAGCAGATGACCGACAAGGTCCTCGCGATGCCCGAGGGCCGGCGCTTTCTCGTCCTCTCGCCGTACGTGCGAGGCAAGAAGGGCGAATACAAGAAGCAGATGGGCGAGATGCAGAAGGCCGGCTTCCAGCGCGCGCGGGTGAACGGCGCCATGGTCGACCTCGCCGACCCGCCCGAGCTCGACAAGCAGAAGAAGCACACCATCGAGATCGTCGTGGACCGGCTCGTCGTGAAGCATGGCGACGACGAGATGCGCCGGCGCCTCGCCGATTCCCTCGAAACGGCCGCCAAGACGAGCAAGGGGCTCGTGACGATTTCCGTGCTGGGTCTGGCGCCCGATGATCCGCCGGCCGAGGAAACGCTCTCGACGTCCTACTCGTGTCCCGATTGCGGCACGTCGCTCGCCGAGGTCACGCCGCGGCTCTTCTCCTTCAACTCCCCGTTCGGTGCCTGCGGCGGCTGCTCCGGACTCGGCACGGTGAAGAAGGTCGACGTCGAGAGCCTCGTGCCCGACGAGCAGAAGTCCCTCGAAGGCGGCGCGATCGCGCTCTTCAAGGAGGGCTCCACGAGCTGGCGCCTCAAGCAGATCGAGCAGCTCGCCAAGGCGCTCAAGTTCTCCATGTCCACTCCCTGGCGGGAGCTGCCGCGCAGCGTTCGGGACGTCATCCTGTTCGGCTCGGGCGGCTCCGAGATCAAGTGGAAGTACAAGTCCGAGAAGGGCCAGTACCAGTGGAGCTCGGCGTTCAAGGGCATCGTCCCGACGCTCCAGGCCAAGTACAAGGAGGTCGCGGGCGACGACGCGCGCGAGGAGATCGAGCGCTTCATGATCGCCTCGCCGTGCCCCGATTGCGGCGGCCGGCGCCTCAAGAAGGACGCTCTTTCCGTGCTCCTCGACGGGCGCGCCATCGACAGCCTCACCGACATGACGCTGGACGACGCGCAGGCGTTCTTCCGCGGGCTCAACCTCTCGCCCCGCGAGCGGGAGATCGCCGGCAAGATCCTCAAGGAGATCGAGGACCGGCTGGGCTTCCTCACGCACGTCGGCATCGGGTACCTCTCGCTCTCGCGCGCCTCGGCCTCCCTCTCGGGCGGCGAGGCGCAGCGCATCCGCCTCGCCACGCAGATCGGCTCCAAGCTCATGGGAGTGCTCTACGTCCTCGACGAGCCCTCGATCGGCCTCCATCCGCGCGACAACGCCAAGCTCATCGAGACGCTCATCGCCATGCGCGACCTCGGCAACACGGTGCTCGTCGTGGAGCACGACGAGGAGACGATCCG
>CAZXSG010001059.1:0-2129 GCA_964643185.1 uncultured Holophagales bacterium | reverse complement strand
GCAAGAACTTCCTGGTGAAGGAGGTTCTGCATCCGCTCTCGGGCCGCAAGGGCCCGTTCGTGGGGTTCGACTGCGCGACCGTGCCCGAGAGCCTCCTGCAGGCCGCGCTCTTCGGTTCCGTCCGCGGGGCGTACACGGGAGCCGTGAGCGACCGGGCCGGAGTCTTCGAGGCGGCGGGCGGCGGAACGCTCTTCATCGACGAGATCGAGAACCTCTCTCTGGATGCGCAGAAGAGCCTGCTCACGGCGCTCAACGACGGCGTCGTGAGACGTCTCGGGGCCTCGCAGGAAACGCCTCACACGGCCCGGGTCGTCACGGCCGCGAACGTGGATCTCCGCGAAAAGGTCGCGCAGGGCGGCTTCCGCGCCGACCTCCTCATGCGCCTCAACCCCGCGATCGCGCTCCGCATGCCGTCGCTCACCGAGCGCACCGAGGACCTTCCGGAACTCGCGAAGGACATCGCGGGCCGGTTCTTCAAAGACGCCGCGCACCGCACGCGCATCGCGTCCCACGTGCGGGCGGCCGGAGGTGCCGAGCTCCTCGCGGACGACGAGCCCTGCCTCGTGACGGGTGACGACGAGCCGGCGATCCCGCGCGACGCGCGCGTCCGCTTCGTGTTGCCGCGCAAGGGCTGGCTCGCCATGACGCGGCACGCCTGGCCCGGCAACATCCGGCAGTTCGAGATGGTGCTCGTCGACCTCCTCTCGGCCGCGGTCTACGCGGGCGACGGCGCTTCGCTCGACAAGGAGGGGAGAGCCGTGTTCGCGCTCGAGCCGCGGCTGCTCTTCGACCTCCTCGCCGGCGCGGATGCGGGCAAGGTGCGGGCGGAAGAGAGGCTCTCGCTGCCGAAGCCCTCGGCTTCGACCGTCGAGGACCTCCGGCGGGAGATCGAGGTCTCGCTGTACCGCCAGGTGTTCCACGCGGCAGAGGGGGATTTCGCGCGCATGTCCGAGATCCTCCTCGGCACGGCCAAGGAAGAGCGCGCGGTGCGGCTCCGCTTCAACAAGCTCGGCCTCTCGGCGCGCGAGGAACGCTGAGCACGCTCCGGGTTTTCTCGTTGCGCATCCCGCTCGTTCCGCTCGCGTTCGTGACAGGGGCCCTTCTCGCCACGGAGCCGCCCGACCCCTGCCGGGACGATCCCGCGAGGCTCGCGCTCGAAGCGGAGGCCCTCGCCACGTCGAGGAGGCCCGAGGGCCTCGAGACGGCGCGCGATCGTCTGCGGAGGGCGCGGCTCCTGTCGCCGTCGCTCGAGCTCACGCTCCGCGGGGCCGATCTCGCGCTCGTGGCGGGAGACGAGCTGGAGGCCGCGGAGCTCTACGCGGAAGCAGCCCGCGACGGGGGAGACCTTCTCGGCGTGACGGAGCGGATGCTCCTCGCCCGCACCGCGGAGTCGCGCGGAGACCGGCGAGGCGCGATGCTCCAGTACGGGCACGTGCTCACCCGGCTGCAGCTCCAGGGCTCCACGGCCCCGGCCTTCCTCGGCGAGCGCATCCGGCTCCTCGACGTGGAGGACGAAGCCCGGCGCCTCCGCGTGCCCGCGTTTCCGCCGCCGTCGGCGCTCGCGCAGAAGACGTTCGCCGACGCGAAGGCCGCGGCCGCCGCGGGGCGTGTGGACGCCGCCCGCGAGAGCTACCGGCTCGCGCTGCGCCTCTCCCCCGGCTACGTCGAGGCCGCGCTCGCGCTCGGCGCGCTGGAGGCGCGCGCGGCTCACGTACCGGAGGCGATCGCGGCGTATCGCACGGCGCTCGCGGCGGATCCCGACCGCTTCGAGGCCATTCTCTCCCTCGCCAACATCCTCTGGACCGAGCCCGATCGTGCGGCCAAGGAGGAATCCCTTGCGCTCCTCGATCGCGCGCGTTCATTGCGCCCCGATGTCGGCCGGCTGCTTCGCGATTCCGCCGAGCGCTGGGCCGTCTGGGGCGACGCCGCGCGGGCTCTCGAGCGGCTCGACGCCTACCGCGCGAGCCCCGCGGGCTCGACCAGCGCGGAGCGCTCGGCCACCGACGCTCTGAGAGCCCGCCTCGCGATGAGCCTCGCGATGACGGGACCCGATCCCCTGGCGACGCCGTCGCTTCCCGAGCTCACGTCGAGCGCTCTCGAGCCCTACCGGCTCGCGCAGGCGTACCTCC
>CAZXSG010001058.1:0-2132 GCA_964643185.1 uncultured Holophagales bacterium | reverse complement strand
GGGCCCGCCGGAGCGCCCGATGGCCCCGGGCCCCCGTGGTCGAAAACGATCACCCGGAGGCGGCGGAGGAGTCTTCCGGGCAGCGCGTCCCACCCGCGCGACGAGAACGACATTCCCATGACGAGGAGCAGCGGCGGCGCGTCCGGCGCGCCGAGGACCTCGTAGTGGATCCGCCGGGAACCGTTGGTCGCGAAGGGCACGCGCCTCCTACCGCAGCATTCGGGAGAGCCGCTGGAGAACCCTGTCGGCGCCGGGCTCGTTCATCTTCCGGCTGGCCTCGGCGAAGGGAAACCACGCGAGATCCTCGGACTCGGCGTCCTGCTTCTTCACGAGGAGCGGCGTCACGGTGAAGAGCGCGTAGCGCACGTCGTGATGGTGGTGGGCGGGCTCGGTCTTCCACTCGGGAATGGGGTGCACGTCGACGTCGAGGATCTCTTCGGAGAGGAAGCGGATCTCGGTGAGACCCGATTCCTCCTTCGCCTCGCGGAGGGCCGTCTTCTTGGCGGAGCGCTCGCCGTCGTCGTGGCCGCCCATCTGGAGCCAGCGGCCGAGCCTCTTGTGGAAGTGGAGGAGCACGCTGTTCTTCGCGGGGTCCACGATGAACGCGCTGCCCGTGATGTGGCCCGGCGTGTAGTGGGTCCTCGAGAAGCACTCGGGGACGTTCGAGACGAGCGCGAGGATGACGGTGCGATGCCGCTCCTCCGTGGCATCCACGGGGACGTGCGCAAGGAGCGCCTCGCGGAGAGCCATCCGGGCCGGGTCGAGCGGTTGGGCCATCCCGGGAAGATATCAGCGACTGCTCGTGTCGCTCCGCCCGTTCCGGGCTCACGCACCTCTGCCTCTACCGTGCGATCCGGCATCATCCCGTGAGATGGCTCGGAAGCGCGCTCAGGATGCCCCGAGGAGGTTGCCTTCCGGTCCCGTTCCGTGGGCCCTCGCGATCGCGTTCCTGTTCCTCGCGGGGACCGCGGACGAGCGCACGTTCGGGACGGTGAGCGACGAGCAGCAGATGCTCTTCACCTCGGTGTCCGTCGCGACGGCGGGGGAGATCGGCATCGCCCGGGGGCCGCTCTTCACGGTGCATCGGCCGGCGGGCGATGCCGTGGCGCCCTACGGCATGGGCCAACCGCTCCTCCAGGTGCTGCCCGCCGTGCTGGCGGGTCCCATGGAGCGCTCGTCGGGAGCCGGCTCGTCGCAGACCCTGTTCGTGCTGTGCGAGATCCTCGTCGTGCTCGCCGCCGCGTTCGGCGCGTCTCTCGCGGCCGGAGCGCTCGGAGCGTCCCGCCAGGCCCGGGCTCTCGCGCTCCTCGCGGTGGCCGCGGCCTCGCCGCTCTCGCCCTACGTGTCCTCGAACTACGCCGAGCCCCTCCAGGCCGCGGCGTTCGCTTTCACCCTCGCGCTCTCGGCCCTCGCCGCGAGCGCGTCCGGCAGGCGTTCGCTGCTCCTCGCGGCGGGTGCCGGGCTCGCGGCGGGCATCGCCGTGCTGACGAAGTCGATGAACGTCGCCGTGGCTCCGTTCCTCCTCCTCCCGCTCCTCCTCGACCTTCGAAGCGATGGAGCTCCCTCCCGACGCCGGCTCGGGATGGCCGCGACGGCCGGCGCGTTCCCCCCGTTGACGCTGTGGCTGGCCTTCGAGATCGTCCGCTTCGGACGGCCGTTCGCGAGCTACGGCGGCCAGAATTTCACGACCCCGTTCCTCTCGGGCCTCGCCAACCTCGTCGCGAATCCGGCCGAGAGCCTGCTGCTGTATTTCCCGTTCGCGCTCCTCGCGTTCCCGGCGCTCGTGGCGTTCCGCTCCTCGGCTCGCCGCGGGACGCTGCTCGGAGCCGCTCTCGCCACCGCCGTGTCGTTCTCGCTGGTCGCGGCCTGGTGGAGCTGGGACGGAGGACCCGGCTGGGGCCCGCGGCTCCTCGTTCCTCTCGTCCCACTTCTCGCGGCGCTCGCCGCCCCGTTCTTCGACCGGGGGCTCTTCGCTCGGAGGGTCTCGATCGGTCTCGTCGCGCTGGGTTTCGCCATCAACCTGCCGGGCGTTCTCCAGCCCGACGCGGCCGTTTCGGCCTACGTGATGTCGATGCCGCCGCTCGCCGTGAGCGAGGCCGAGGCCGCGCGCTATCCGCCGTACTTCCTGGAAC
>CAZXSG010001057.1:0-2136 GCA_964643185.1 uncultured Holophagales bacterium | reverse complement strand
ACCAGGGGAAGCTCTACGTCCTCGAGGTCAACCCGCGCGCCTCCCGCACCGTTCCGTTCGTCGCGAAGGCCACGGGCCGGCAGATCGCGGGCATCGCCGCCAAGGTCTGTCTCGGAAAGACGCTCGAGGAGCTGGGCTTCACCGAGGAGCCGCCGGTCACGGGCTTCTCCATCAAGGCGCCCGTGTTCCCCTTTCGCAAGTTCGAGAACGTGGACACCATCCTGGGCCCCGAGATGCGCTCCACAGGTGAGGTCATGGGCCGCGACACGAGCTTCGGCCTCGCGTTCCTCAAGGCCGCGCTCGGCGCCGGCGTGAGGCTGCCGGAGAAGGGCACCGCGTTCTTCTCGGTGCACGACGGCGACAAGGAGGGGGTGCTCCCCATCGCCCGCGAGGCCGCTTCGCTGGGCTTCAAGCTCGTCGCGACCGCCGGCACCGCAGTCGCTCTCCGTGCCGGAGGGCTGGAGGTCACCACCGTCCTCAAGGTCAACGAGGGGCGGCCCAACGTCGTCGACCGCATGATCAACGGCGAGGTCGACCTCGTGGTGAACACGCCCCTCGGCCGCGAGAGCTTCTACGACGAGGTCGCGATCCGGAGGACGGCGCTGGACCGCGATGTGCCGTGTCTCACCACGCTCTCGGGAGCCGCCGCGGCGCTCGAGGCGATCCGCGCGCGGGCCGCGGGCGAGGTCACGGTCGCAGCGCTCCAGGAGGCGGGGAGCTGAACGACCGAACCGCCTCGACGCGGAGGGGCGGCCATCTCGTCGCGGGAGTCGCGGCGTCCCTTCTCCTCGCGCTGCTCGCGACCCTCCCGCGAGGGGCCTCGGGCGTGGAGATCGCGGCCTTCCTCGGCCTGGCTCTCGCGGGAGGCCTCGCGGCCCGAGCCCTGGAGCCCGAGCGCCTCGCGGCCGTGCTCCTCGTGATCGCCCCTCTCCTGCCCGGCGTGGCGAGGGCGCTGCCCGGGCCGGCGGACCCTCCCCTTCTCCTCGCGTTCGCCCTCCCCGCCGTGGCCGGGGCCGCGATCCGAAGGATGAGATCCGGAGTGCCCTCCCCGCTGCCGCGCCGTACGGCGATGTGGGGCGCCGGGTTCCTCGCGGTCGCGGCCGTCTCGGCCGTGTCGTCGATCCTCCGCGGATACACCCTCTTCGCACTCGGCGAAGGGGTGTTCAGGCCCGCGTTCGTGAACGGGCTCTGGATGACCGCGGCCGAACGGGCGGCCGACGCGGTACGGCTGCTCGGCGTTTTCGCGCTCCTCCTGCCCGCGACCGATCTCTTTCTGCGCGCCCGCGAGGCGGCCGGAGAGCGCACTCTGCTCCGGGCCCTCGCGGCGGGCCTCCTGGCCGCGCTCTCCCTCGCGGCCCTCGAGCGCGCGGGCGGTCTGGCCCTCACCGAAAGGGACTGGCTGAATCTGGGTCGCCGCGCCGGCACGTTCGAGGACCCGAACGCGTTCGGCATCGCGCTCGGCCTCGCCCTTCCTCTCGTCCTCGCCGCGCGGGGGCGCGCCGTCGCCGGCGTCGCGCTCCTTCTCTCGGCCGTCGCGCTCGAGACCTCGGGCTCGCGGAGCGGCCTCCTGCTCCTCCTCCTCGTGGGCCTCGCGGGCGGAGCCGGCCTCCTGAGGCAGAACCCCCGGCGCCTCGGGCCGTTCCTCGCGATCGCGCTCGTCCTCGGTCTCTCGGCCTTCGCCGTGATCCGGTACACGCCGCGCGACGGATCGGCCTCCTTCGGCGGGCTGGTGAAGCGCCTCGGCGCCTCTCTCGGGTCGGGATCCTTCAACGCTCTGGCCTCGAATCGCCCCGTCTTCTGGCGCGTCGCGTTCGACGTGATCCGCGAGGAGCCGCTCTCGGGCTGCGGCCTCGCCGGGTTTCCCTACGTCTTCCCCGAGATCTCGAGCCGCAATGGACCGCCCCCGCTCTTCACCGACAACGCCACGAACTCGCTCCTCGACGTGGGTGCCGAGTGCGGCCTGCCGGGTCTCCTCCTCGCGCTCGCGGCCGTGGTGCCGCTCCTCGTGCGGGCGCTCGACGCGTGCTTCGGGCGCGCCACGGAGCTTGTTCCGCGGGCCGCCGGGGCCGTCCTCCTCGGCTTCTTCGTCTCGGGCTTCCTGGGGTCGCATCTGAGGTTCCCCACCGTCGCTCTCCT
>CAZXSG010001056.1:0-2140 GCA_964643185.1 uncultured Holophagales bacterium | reverse complement strand
GAGGGCTGATCAAATCCGGCGTAGGAGCTCGTCGACGCTGCGCACTGGCGTGACCTCCATGTCGGGGAACTCGGCCGCCTCGGCCGCGTTTCCCGCGGGGAGGATCGCGCGGGGAAAGCCCATCGTCACGGCCTCCCGGAGCCGGCGGGACGCGTCGGCCACCGGACGCACCTCGCCGAGAAGTCCCACCTCGCCGAAGACGACCGTGCCCTCGGGGAGCGTCTTCTCGCGCGCGCTGCCGGCCAGGGCCGCGAGCACCGCCAGATCGGCGGCCGGCTCGCCGCTCTCGGCTCCCCCGGCGAAATTCAGGAAGACGTCGTGATTGGCGAGGGAGAGCCCGCCGTGCCGCTCGAGGACCGCGAGGAGCAGCGCGAGCCGCGGCCCGTCGAAGCCGATCGCCGTCCTCCGTGGCGTGCCGTGCCGCGCGTCGACCGTGAGGGCCTGCACCTCCACGAGGAGAGGACGCGTTCCCTCGAGAGAGGCCAACACCGCCGAGCCCGGACGACCGCCAGCCCGCGCGCCCAGAAAGAGTCGCGACGGGTTCGAGACCTCGATGAGCCCCTGGCCCGTCATCTCGAAGAGCCCCAGCTCGTGGACCGGGCCGAACCGGTTCTTCAGAGCCCGCACGATGCGGTGCGCGTGGAAGCGCTCGCCTTCGAACGACAGCACCGCGTCCACGAGATGCTCGAGCGTCTTCGGCCCGGCGAGGGAGCCGTCCTTCGTGACGTGCCCGATGAGGAACACGGGAATGCCCGACGTCTTCGCGAACGCGGCCAGCCGGCCGGCGCATTCGCGCACCTGCGAAACGGAGCCCGACGCCGACGTGAGGTCGAGCGATGCGATCGCCTGGATCGAGTCGACGACGACGGCGGTCCAGGTTCTCTCCTCGGCGGCCTCCAGAACCCGGGACAGAGCCGTTTCGGCCAGGAGATACAGCGACTCGTGCGTCGCGAGGAGCCGGTCCGCGCGCATGCGCACCTGACGCAGGGACTCCTCGGCCGAAACGTAGAGCACGGGCCCCGATGCGGAGAGGCGCGCCGCCGCCTGGAGGAGCAGCGTGGACTTGCCGATTCCCGGCTCGCCGCCGAGCAGCACCACGGAACCCGCCACGAGGCCACCGCCCAGCACCCGGTCGAGGTCCAGAAGCCCCGTCGAGACGCGTGGCCACTCCTCCGACGCGATCGCGCCGATGGGCACGGCCCGCGACACGGCCGGTCCGGAAGCCGGCCGGCTCCCCTTGCGCGACGGCTCGGTGGCCTCCTCGACGAGGGTGCTCCAGCCTCCGCATTCGGGGCAGCGGCCCAGCCAGCGGGGCGCCTGCGCGCCGCACGCCTGGCAGACGAAGACGCTCACGGCTTTCGCCACGGATTTGTCGCCGGCCTGCCTACTTGCCGATGAGAGACGCCGCGCCGATCCCGAGCAGGGTCCTGATGTCCTCGTCGGTCCACTTCACCCCGGCCCCCACGAAGACCGAGCGCCGGTCCTTGTTGAGGGCGTCCTCGAGGCCGCCCGTCACGTAGATGTTCGACGTGGGCGTCAGGAAGCTCGAGCCGGTGTTCCACTTGCCCATGAGCTTCAGCTGCGTGCCGCCGTTCTTGCGGCCGAAGTCCCAGGCCTCGCCCGTGAGCACGAGGCGGTCCTTCATGAGCGCGTGGTCGATCGCGACGCCCCCGCGGCTTTCGATGAGGCCCACGCGGAGCGCCGTCTTGTTCAGGCGGAAGCCGATCTGCGCGCCCATGACGAACTTGTCTTCCGTGCGCTCGACCACCGTGCGGGTCGTCTGCACCTCGCCGTTCGGGAGCGTCGTCGTGAGAATGTACGTTTCGTCGACGCGCTTGCCGTCGGGCAGCGCGCCCAGCTCGATGTGGTAGAAGCGCTGCCGGTCCGGGTTCACGTCGATCGAGAAGGACGCCTTGCCCTCGCTCTGGCGGGCGTTGTACTGGCCCTGGAAGCCCAGCTCGATCTTCGTTTCGTTGATCTTGCCGATCGTGTTGGTGAGCGATTCGACGCCCTTCTTCACCGACTCGAGCGCCTCGTTGATGTTGCCGTGGACGGAATCCTCGTTGATGAGCTTTCCGAGCGTCCCCTGCCCCGAATCGAGCTTGGCCGTCACGGAGTTCAGGTTGTCGGCGGCGGTCTG
>CAZXSG010001055.1:0-2145 GCA_964643185.1 uncultured Holophagales bacterium | reverse complement strand
GGCGATGAAGAAGCTCAGCTGCGAGGACGTCTTCTACCCCATCGAGTTCTGGTACTACGAGCGGCTCCAGTCGATCAGGAAATCCAAGGTCCTGCTCCTCTTCTTCCAGTCCTACGGCGTGGGCGACTACAAGCTCTGGATTCCGCTCGACGGCACGAACTCCCTGATCGTGGGCGGCGCGGGCGGACTCATCGGATCCTCCAGTACGAACCGCCGGGTGGACATCCAGAAGTGCTTCGAATGGCGCGAGGTGCTCGGAGCCATCAACTCGATCAACGCCCAGTTCGGCGGAGCCGAATCGCTCAAGCTGACCTCTCAGATCAAGGAAGGGGCCAAGCCCGACGTGGAGGGCGTGGACGGTCTCCTCCAGATGACGACCGACCTCGCCGAGAACGCCACGAAGCTGCCCCTGCAGCGGCTGATCCGCTTCCCCGAGCTCATGGCCAACAAGATGCGCATGGAGGTCGCGCTCATGCTCGAGCGCGAAACGCTGGCCAAGAAGATGCTCGGGGAAGAGGCGTTCTACGACATCGACGTCGTGGGCGAGATCGTCAAGGGCGGGCGCCTCATCGACAACTTCCGCTACCGGTTCGACTTCCCCGTCTCGACGGTGAACGGGCCGTTCGTCCCGCTGACCCTCGAGCGCGAGATCTATCCCGGCGAATACCAGATCCGCATCAAAGTGGCCGACGCGAACCAGAACGCGGGAGCCGTCATCGCCGAGAAGCTCATCGTGCCCGACGTCGCCGACGCCGCGCTCACCGAGGCCGAGAAGGCCGCGCGCGAAGCCGCCCGGGTCGCCGTGGCCCAGCTCGCCGCCTCGAACGAGCCCAAGGGGGCCATCACGCTGGTTCCGCTCGCTCGCGAGTTCGCGACCGGTCTGATCAAGTTCGAGACCCGGACGTACTCGAACGACATCGCCTACACCGAGTTCTATCTGAACGATTCGAAGGTCCTCGCAGACCGCCGCGCCCCCTTCGAGGCCGATCTGAACATGGGAACGATCCCGAGGCGGCAGCGCGTGAAGGTGATCGGCTATGCGAAGGACGGCAAGCCGATCGCCGAGGACGAGCTGGTGCTGAACGAGGGGCGCGAGGCCTTCCGCCTGCGGATCACGTCTCCCGACAAGGGCGCCGTTCTCTCGGGGGCCACCCGCATCGTCTCGGAGGTCTCGGTGCCCGAGACCAAGCGCCTGCGGTCCGTCGAGATCTTCGTGAACGACAAGCGGGTCGCGGCTCTCTACCAGGCGCCGTTCGAGCAGGTCGTCGAGATCCCGAGGACCAAGGAGCTCGGCATCATCCGCGTCGTCGCCGAGCTCGAGGACGGCACGTCCACGGAAGACCTCCGCTATTTCAACGCGCCCAAGTACCTCTCGGAAGTGGACGTCCAGGCGGTGGAGCTCTTCGTCTCGGTGCTCGACAAGGGCAAACCCGTCGCCGGTCTCACCCAGGAGGCGTTCCAGGTCCTCGAGGACGGCATCCCGCAGACCGTCGACGGCTTCGAGGTCATGAAGAACCTCCCGGTGAACCTGGGCCTCGCGGTGGACACCTCGGGCTCCATGGAAGAGGCCATGGTCGAGGCGCAGAAGGCGGCCAACGAGTTTCTGAGGGACGTCATGACGCCCAAGGACCGCGCGTTCCTCGTGAGCTTCGACAACGAGCCGCAGCTCGTCTCGCGCTTCACCTCCGACCGCGACAAGCTCGCGCAGGCTCTCGCGGGCCTTCGGGCGCAGGGCTCGACGGCGCTGTGGGACGCGCTCGTGTACGGGCTCTACCAGTTCCAGGGCATCAAGGGCCGGAAAGCCTACGTGATCCTGACCGACGGGGAGGACCGCACCTCGAAGTTCACGTACGAGGCCGCGCTGGACTACGCGCGCAAGTCGGGCGCGGCGATCTACATCATCGGGCTCCAGGTTGGTCGCGCGAAGCTGGAGGTGAAGTACAAGCTCAACAAGCTCGCCAAGGACACGGGCGGATCCGTGTACTACGTGAGCAGCGCGGGCGGGCTGAAGGCCGTGTATGCGGAGATCAACGAGGAGCTGCGCAGCCAGTACCTGGTCACGTACGTTCCGCAGAACAAGACCCCGGGCGGCGTCTTCCGGAAGATCGAGGTGAAGATGACGCCCGACAACCTGAGCGCCAGGAC
>CAZXSG010001054.1:0-2150 GCA_964643185.1 uncultured Holophagales bacterium | reverse complement strand
AACAGCGCGCGGACCCCCACCCTGCCAATCCGCACGGGCCCCGCGACGGGGGCGACCCCGCGGGACTGGGTCGCGACGGAGGCCGCCGCCGCGACCGCGCCCTGAGCCTGCGCAACCGCTCCTTTGGCCTGGCCGAGCTGCATGCGGGCCAGGTCCAGCTCGACCTCGGCGGCCGAGCCCGATTTCGCGAGCGCCTCATAGCGCTGGAAGTTCCGCTCGGCGAGCGCGAGCGCCGAGGTCGCCTGGGCCAGCGCTCCGCGGGCCTGCGACTCCTGTCCGCGCGCCGTCTCCGGCGCGATCTCGGCGAGTACGTCGCCCGCGCGCACCGAGTCTCCGGCTTTGACGCGCACCGCGACGACGTTCCCCATCACACGGCTCGAGACACTCGCGCTCTGCCCGGCCTCGACGGTGCCGTAGAGCTCGACCTTGCGGCCCAGCTGCGACTTCTCCGCCTTGACGACGTTTGCCGCGACGGCGGGGACCGGGGGCTCCGTCGTCCGGCTCTCGTGCTTTCCGCAACCCGCCGCGCCCAGCGCACCCGCGAGCGCCAGTACGAGCGAGGTTTTCGCCTTGGTGTTCATCTTTCCTCCAGCATGGTCTCCGGGCGGCGCCCGGCCTTCGAGGCGAGGCGGAATCCCGTGAGCTGGGCCTCGGCCCGCGCGACGAGCTCGCGCGTCTCGGCCTCGCGCCGGGCCGTTCCCGCATCGAGGACGTCGAGCATCTTCACGACGCCGCTCCGGAATCTCTCGTTCACGATCCGCTCGCCCTCGCGCGCGGCCTCGACGGCTTGGAGCGACGTGGCGTGGCGCTCGCGCGCCGTGCGGGCCTCCTCGAAGGCCTGCCGCGCCTCGAGCCGCACGCCCTCGCCGAACCGTTCGAGGTCGGCGCGGCCGGCCCGGGCATCGGCCTTCGCGGCGGCGACGGCGGCCTTGTCGGTGAAGCCGGCGAAGACGTTCCACTGCAGGACCGCCATGAGCGTCCCGGCGCTGCTGTCGTTGCCGAAGAGCCGGGTCCCCACGAGGTCGTAGCGGGCCATGAGCCCGACCTTGGGGAGAAAGGCGGCGCCCTTGACGCGCGCCTCGAGCTCCCCGGCGCGGAGCAGGCTGCGGGCCGACTGCAGGTCCGCCCGGTCCGCCGCCGAGGCGAGCCACGCGGAGACCTCGCCGTCGATCGGCGCGGGCGGCGGCAGGGCCGCCAGCTCGTAGCGGCTCGCTCCGCCTTCTCCGAGCCGGAACGCGAGGTTCGCGTTGGCAAGGCGCACGTTGCCCTCGGCCTCGGAGAGGAGGTCTTCGATGCGGGCCAGCTCGACCTCGGCTCTCAGCACCTCGGAACGGACGAGCATTCCCTGCCCGGCGTAGGAACGCGCGAGCTCGACGTGCGCCCTCACCGTCGACCGGGAGGCCGTGAGGAGACGGACGTATTCCTCGGCCTGAGCGACCTTCACGTAGGCCTCGGCCGCGTGCAGGGCCGCGGTGTCCGCCGCGAAGCCGGCCGTCTTCCCCGCGGCCTCGGCCGCGCTCCGGGCCTGAGCGATGCGGGCCGAGAGCTCGCCGCCGGTGAACACCGGGAACGTGGCCTCGACGCGCGTGATCGCGGCGCCCAGCCAGGGCGGGTCGTTGGGGTCGGAGGCCACGAAGTCGGGAAACGAGAACGCGCCCTTGTTGAGCTTCAGCGCGAACGCCTCGGCCGCGGAGTTCGTGCGGGTGTAGATCTCGGAGAGGTTCACGGCCGGGAGCCGGAACCCGCGCGCCTGCAGCACGCGGGCCTCTGCGGCCTCGACCCGCGCCCCGGCCGCCACGACCTCACCGGCGTTCTCCCGGGCGCGGGCCATGGCCTCCCGGAGGGTCAGAGGCTCGTCCGCGAGAGAGACCCAAGAGACGGACAGCGCGAGCGCGGCCAGCCAGAACCGGGATCTCCTGAAGCCATCGTGCATCGGACTCTCCTCTCTGGATGAGAGCCGGATCGCGGCGAAAGGGTTCAGACTCGATTCGTGAGCGCTTCGTGCCCCTGGGACGGCTGGGCCCGGGTTCCTCCCGAGTGGTGTGAGGAGTCGCTGTGCGCGTGGGTGAGGCAGCCCGGGAACACCTGGTCCAACGTGGGGTTCCTGATCGTCGGGATCGCCATCCTGCGGATGGCCGCGAGGGGCAGAT
>CAZXSG010001053.1:0-2152 GCA_964643185.1 uncultured Holophagales bacterium | reverse complement strand
ATGACGGCGGCCTGGTACGCCTTGAAGTCCGGCTGGAGAGCCTCGCCGAACGCCACGGCCTTGGCCGCGATGACGTGCTCAAGGGGTCCGCCCTGGAGGCCGGGGAAGACGGCCTTGTCGATTTCCTTGGCCCATTCGGGAACACAGAGCACCATGCCGCCGCGCGGACCGCGCAGCGTCTTGTGGGTGGTGGAGGTCACGAAGTGCGCGTGGCCTACGGGCGACGGGTGGAGCCCCGCGGCCACGAGGCCGGCGATGTGGGCCATGTCGACCATGAGGAGCGCGCCCACGGCGTCGGCCACCTCGCGGAAGCGCTTGAAGTCGATCGTGCGGGGATACGCGGAGGCCCCCGCGATGATGAGCTTGGGCTTCTCGGCGTGCGCGACGCGCTCGAGCTCGTCGTAGTCGAGGCGCTCGTCGTCTTTCTTCACGCCGTACGACACGACGCGGTACTGCTTGCCCGAGATCGAGAGCGGGTGCCCATGCGTGAGGTGCCCGCCGTGCGCGAGCGACATGCCGAGGAGCGTGTCGCCAGGCTTGAGGCAGGCGAGGTACACGGCCGTGTTCGCCTGAGAGCCCGAATGGGGCTGCACGTTCGCGTGGAGAGCCGACGGGTCTGCCGGCGAGAAGAGCTTCTTCGCGCGCTCGATGGCGAGCGTCTCCGTACGGTCCACGAACTCGCAGCCGCCGTAGTAGCGCCTTCCGGGATAGCCCTCGGCGTACTTGTTCGTCATGACCGAGCCCGTGGCCTCGGCCACGGCCTTCGAGGCGAAGTTCTCGGACGCGATCAGCTCGAGGTGGGTCCGCTGCCGGTTGAGCTCGCCCTCCACCGCCTCGTAGACCTCGGGGTCGGCCGCGGAGAGACGGCGGGACAGAAGGCTTGTTGCAGGTACGGATTCGACAGCACTCATCGGGGCTCCTCGGGATTCGGCGCCGTTTCGGCGGGGGGTCCCTGGTTCAGCTTTTCTGTGCGGCCGGCATGGCGTCCGCCCGCGAAGGGAGTCGAGAGAAAGACGTCGAGCATGGCCTCGGCGAACTCGGCAGCGGTGACGCGCGCGCCGAACCCGATGACGTTCGCATCGTTGTGCTCGCGCATGAGGCGGGCCGTGAAGACGTCGGTCGCGACGCCGGCGCGCACCCCGGGCACCTTGTTCGCGGCGATCGTGATGCCGACTCCCGTGCCGCACACCACGACCCCGCGCTCGGCCCCGCCGCTCGCGACGAGCCGCCCCACCGCGAAGCCGTAGTCGGGGTAGTCCACCGAGGCCTCGGAATCGGTCCCGAGGTCCTCGACGTCGTGGCCCAGGGCCTCGAGATAGCCCACGAGCTTCTTCTTGAGAGGGAGTCCGGCGTGGTCCGATCCGGCGGCGATTTTCATGGCGCGGCGATCCTACTTCACGGCATGCCGGCCGGATGCCGCGGGTACGCCGCGAACAGCCGGTCGTACTCGGCCACGGCATAGCTGTCGGTCATGCCCGCGAGATGGTCGGCGATGCAGCGGAGGAAGAGCGGCTTCTTCGTGTAGTGCGAGGCCAGCTCGGCATCCAGCGTCTTGAGCGGGAGATCGCGCAGGTACGGGATGCCCGCGAGCTCCTTGTACCGCAGGAGCACCCAGTCGGGCAGGAGCCGCGGATTCCGGTAGTAGGCGTTGAAGAGCGTCGCCACCACGAGCTGCGCCCGGCCGTCGTGCTGGGACACCACCTGGCTGTGGATGATGTGCTGGTAGATGAACTCCTTGAGCTCGAGGTAGAAGCGCTCCCCCGGCTTGGAGAGGCTCACGAGCGACGCGGGGAGCCGCTTTCTCTGGGCGTAGAACTCGTCGACCGTCGTGACCTTCTTCTGCGCGAGCCACTTCTCGATGTTGCCTCGCGAGTGCGTGATGAGGTCCGTGACGAGGAGGTGGATCATTCCGCGGATCAGCATCGCGCGGCGCACGGCGGTTTCCCCCGCCGAGCGGAACGAAGCGCCGAGCGCGTCCACGACGGCCCGCGCGATGGGCAGCTCGAGGACCTTCTCTTCCGAAACGAGCGCCAGCCCGTCCTCGAGGTCGTGCGCCTGCTGGGCGATCTCGTCGGACCAGTTCACCGCCTGCCCTTCCAGATGCCCGCCGGAGCCGGAGTTCAGGCCCTCGTCCTGGAACTCGGGAAACGGG
>CAZXSG010001052.1:0-2153 GCA_964643185.1 uncultured Holophagales bacterium | reverse complement strand
CTATCGAGCCGTGCTGGTAGAGCGCACCGAATCGATGCTCGATGCCGAGCGTTCTTGCCGCATCGCGGACGAGCCTGCTCGTGAAGACCGATCCTTGGTCTGTGATGAGGACCCTCGGTTTCCCAAACACGATCGCGCGCTCGAGGAGCTTCACGATGTCGAGCGCGGACGGCTCTGTCATCCAGACGCCGAAGGCGAGAGGCATGCGCGAGAACACATCGAGCACGACCGCGATTCGGAACGTCAAGAGGTTGAAGAGTCCTCGCACATGGGTGACGTCGATGTGGACCTTTTCGAGAGGTACCTTGGCGTCGACCGCGCGAGGCCGCTTCTTCCCCTTCGACGTGGAGTCCTTGACTGTAGCTTTGGCTGGGGTCGCGGAGTTCGGAGCTTTCGCAGCGATGTCGGGAGGGACGCGCTTCTCGTTGCGGATCCTCCCCACCGTCCGGCCGGAGAGCTTGAAGCCGAGTCGAGCCATAGTCTCGGCGACCTTGTCCTGCCCGCCGATCCCGGCCTGCGACATGAAGAGGACGAGGTGCCGCACGGCGTCGGCGAAGCGCCGGATCGGGGGCACGGCGACGATGCGCTCGCCGACTTGCCGAACTCCGGGGTCCTTCTGCTGTGCGGTACGGAGAAGCGACTCCCATTCGTAGATCGTCGATTCGGCGACCGCAAACATCGCCGCGGTCTCGCGTACCGAGAGCACGAGTGCGGCGCGGATCTTGAGGATCTCGAATCTCTGCGACGGCGTGTAGTGAGGGCGCCTGCGCTCGGGCACCTTGCTCCACCTCTCGCCGAGGATCTTCGCGGCGGACAGCGCAAGCGGGAGTTGATAGCTCGCCTCGATTTGCTGGCCCACGGCGTCCCTCTCGGAGTCGGGGCGAGACCTCCAATCCGAAAGCGCCGTTCCGAGAGCGATGGCCATGAAGTGCTTGGCGGCGAGAAGCGCCCGGAGACCGGCACGATCCAGGAGCCGAGTCTTGAGCGATGTGGTGAGTGCGCGGATCTCGAGCGAGTCTCGGTCCGGTGCGAATCTCGGCATGCCTCGGGAGGCTCTCACGTCGGCGCGACGGGACGCGGTATTCGCCGAGGAGTTTTCTCGATCTCGGCCACGCTGCTCCCAGGCCGAAGACCTCCTTCCAGCTATCGAGACGATCGTGATTCGTCGATCAGCGAGGGGTCCGGGAAGAGCCGGGACGAAGCCGCCGCACTATCGAGACGATAGCTCGCGGCTCTCGGAATCAGCTCGCTGAGAGGAGATTCCGTACATTGATCTCGAGCACGTCCCGGTCCGAGTCTTCAAGGCGACCCAGCGACTTGCGGATCAGGGACTTGGCGACCGTGCTGAACAGAGGCTTGACGACCGCGGGACCCAAGAGCCCGGCCGTCTGCCACCCGGCGATCAGCAGCTCCCCGAAAGCCAGCGAAGGTCGTACCTGGCTCGTGATGCCCATCAGCACCAAGTCGGGTCTGCTGCGGTTGTAGAGAGCCGAGCTCACGACCACGGCCGGACGGATCTTGGATTGGATCTGGCTCGTGAAAGGGAACTCCACCAGAACAACGTCCCCGAACTCAAAGCCTGTCGTAGGCGGCGTCGGCATCGTTGTCCCAGATCTCGGCGAACGCGGGCTCGGAGAGCTTCATGGTAGCGAACCGCAGGAGATGGTCCTCGTCCTTCTGTAGGAGGAAGTCCACGAAGTCCTCCACCTGAGCCAGCTTCTCGGGGGGAAGCTCCGCGATCTTCTCCAGAAGGTGCGTCGCGTGGGCTTGGCTCGCCATAGGTCCTCCTTCAGTCCTGTGGATGCGGGGTTATCCCATCGGAAAGCGCGTGGATGACTCGCACCATGGGCAGATTCTACACAGGGCACCTCCCCCGGCGAGATCAACGCACCACCAAGCACACGTGCGACGTCAACGGCAGGCTCGTTCTCACCGAGGTCTCCGGTACGAACACCCCTTCGAGGGTGGAGTGCTGGCTCGAGTACGAGCCCTTCACCGGCCGCCTCCTGAAGCAAAAGGACGCAGTCGGCAACGATCTCTACGAATCGGACAACCCGGGAGGTTCCGGGCCGGCTCCCGACCCGGGCCTGCGGCTGAGCTCTGCCCGCGCGGGCGATGCTTCGGATCCGCTCGAGCGGTTCGCGTTCGCGATG
>CAZXSG010001051.1:0-2156 GCA_964643185.1 uncultured Holophagales bacterium | reverse complement strand
GAAGGATAGTCGGGGGCGAGCACCACATAACCTCGCCGGGCGAGATCCGCGGCAGCGCCATCGTCAACGGCGAGCCCAGGAAGCTCGCGCCCGGAGACGTCGTCGTCGTGCCCGCGGGAACGCCCCACTGATTCCGCGACGTGCGCGCGCCTTTCACCTACTTCGTCGTGAAGCCCCACTGAGGACTGCAATGAAGACCTCTCTCCTTTCCCTCGCCGTACTCCTGGCTCTCCCCGGCGCTCTGTGTGCCGCGGTCGTGAACGCGCCGCCCGATCCGCCTCACGGACCCCTTCTCGCCATCGCGGACCTCCGGACGAACGAGGGCGCGGCGCTCGTCTCCGCACAGTGGCGCTACAGAGACGCCGTGCTCACGCCCGTCGACGGCCGGGGCCCGGGTCCGGACCTGCGGGCGACGGGGCCCACAGTGAGGACCGTCGACCTGCTGCCCCGCCCCGGCCGCGATTTCGACGGCGCCGGCTGGCAGGACCTCCCCGCCTCCTCGCTCGAGGTGCGGAGGGGCAACGGACAGATCTCGTTCGGCTGGTATCGCGTCTCGCTGACGCTCCCGGCCGACCTGGCCGGCGTTCCGTTGACCGGCAAGGCGATCGCGTTCGAGATCGTGGTGGACGACTACGCCGAGATCTGGGTGAACGGCGAGCTGCCCGTCGCGCTCGGACAGTCGGGCGGACCGCTGCCGAAGGGCTTCAATGCGCCGGGACGCGTGCTCCTCACGAAGAGCGCCGTTCCGGGTACGAAATACGACCTGGCCGTGCTGGCCGCGAACGGTCCGCTCTCGAAGAGCCCGCAGAACTTCCTGTGGGTCCGCTCCGCCACCCTCGACGTGCACGGCGCCGATTCCGAGCCTCCGGCCGCGGGGCGCATCGAGAGGCTGGATCCCGCGCTCGACGCCATCGTGCCGCGGGACGCCCGTATCGAGAAGATCGCCGAGGGCTTCCGGTTCACGGAGGGCCCCGTGTGGGTTCCGGATGCCTCCCAGCCCGACGGCGGCTACCTGCTCTTCAGTGATCCCAATGCGAACACGATCTATCGCTACGAGCCGGCCGGGCGCGTGTCCGTCTTCCGCACCAAGAGCGGCTACACGGGCGCCGACCTCGGCGCGTACGGTCAGCCCGGCTCCAACGGCCTCGCCCTCGACCGGGAGGGCCGGCTCACGATCGCCGAGCACGGCAACCGCCGCGTCACCCGGCTCGAGAAGACGGGGGCGGTCACCGTGCTCGCGAGCGCGTTCGAGGGAAAGCGGCTCAACAGCCCCAACGACCTCGTGGTCCGGAGCGACGGAACGCTCTATTTCACCGATCCGCCGTTCGGCCTGCCGAAGTTCCACGAGGATCCCCGCCGCGAGCTCCCGTTCACCGGCGTCTTCAGCCTCAAGGACGGCGTCCTCCGCGCGGTGGCCCGGGACTTCACCGGCCCGAACGGCCTCGCGTTCTCCCCCGACGAGAGGTTCCTGTACGTCGCCAACTGGGACGAGAAGAAGAAGGTCGTCTTCCGCTACGAGGCGCGGCCCGACGGAACTCTCGGAAAGCCGCAGCCGTTCTTCGACGCCGGCTCGCTGCCCGGTGCGGAGGCCCTCGACGGCCTGAAGGTCGACGAGCGCGGCAACGTGTACGTGTCGGCCCCCGGCGGCGTGCAGATCCTGTCGCCCTCGGGCCGGCGACTCGGCGTCCTGGCCGCGTCCGAGCTGCCCGCGAACTTCGCCTGGGGCGACGCCGACGGCAGGACCCTCTACCTGACGGCCCGTACGGGCCTGTATCGCATCCGCCTCTCCGTGGCCGGCGCGGGCCGGCCTGCGAACGCGAACGAATCGAAAAAGGAGGTGAGGCCGTGACGCGCCTCTCGGGCTGCGGGCTGGGGCTGCGGAAGGAGCACTTCGAGACGATCCTCCGCGACAACCCGTCCGTGCCCTTCTGGGAGGCCCTCAGCGAGAACTTCATGGTGGCGGGCGGACGGCCGCGGCGCGTGCCCGAGGCCGTCCGCCGGGACTCACCCGTTCTCCTCCACGGCGTGTCGCCCTCGATCGGCTCGGCCGAGCCCGTGGACCCTCGCTACCGCCCGAAGCCCAAGGAGCTGGCCGACTGGATCCAGCCCCAAACCGTTTCCGACCATCCGTGCCGGACGGGGCCCGGCGGCGCGAC
>CAZXSG010001050.1:0-2160 GCA_964643185.1 uncultured Holophagales bacterium | reverse complement strand
GACGATCCGGAGCGCCTCGCGCTGCTGGGCCTCGCGCTCGCCCATCTGGGCCGGAAGGAAGACGCCGTGCGCGCGGGCGAGCGGGGCGCGGCCTTGGTGCCCGTTTCGAAGGACGCCTACGCGGGAGCCCTCCTCCAGCATCAGCTCGTGAAGCTCTACCTCGTGCTCGGGGAGAACGAGAAGGCGCTCGACCGGCTGGAGCCGCTGCTCGCCATTCCCAGCCTCCTGTCGCCGGGCTGGCTGCGCATCGACCCCACGTTCGAGGCGCTGCGCGGCAACCCGAGGTTCGAGAAAATGACGACCTCGTGAAGCTCGCTCTCGCTGCCGCCGACGGTCAGCTCGTCGAGCACGAGGTCACCCGCGACACGTACGTCATCGGGCGCTCCTCGCGGGCCGACCTCACGATCGCCGACCGGTCGATGTCGCGCGAGCACGCCCGGTTCTTCAGCCAGGGGGAAGACTGGTTCGTGGAAGACCTCGGGTCGCACAACGGGACCCGCGTGAACCGCGACCTCCTCGCGGGGCCGAAGCGTCTACGGCACGGCGACGTGGTGATGGCCGGCGATTGCACGCTCATCGTCGCGCTCGGGGGCCGGCCGGTGCCGCAGCCCGCGCACGCGGGCGAGCCCACGCTCTTCCGCTCGGCGCGCGAGCTCCTGGGCCCGCCCTCGGAGACCGCCGACACGGGCCTCCCGCCCGGCGAAGTGGGGCGAAGGCTCACCGAGCGGCTCAAACTCCTCAACGAGGTGAACCACGCGCTCGCGACCTCGATCTCTCTGGAGGAGCTCCTCGAGCTCATCCTCGATCGCGCGTTCGAGCATCTCGCGCCCGTGGAGGCGGCCGTCTATCTCCGGGAGCCTGACGGTCGCGACGTCTGCGCGGCGCGCCGCTGCGCCCCGGGCCGCGAGTCGCGCACGCTCCACTCCCGGAGCCTCCTCGCGCAGGTGGTGGATCACGGCATGGCGGCCCGCGTGGTGGACGCCGCGCTCGACGAGCGGTTCGCGGGGGCGGCGAGCCTTCTCGAAGCCGGCGTGCGCACGCTCATCGCCGCGCCGCTTCTGGACGCACAGGGCGCGCTCGGGATGATCGTGCTCGGAGCCGCGCCGGGCGGAAGGAGCTATGGCGAGGAGGACATGGAGCTCCTCGTCTCCCTCGCTTCGGTGGCCGCGCTCCGCATTCGCAACGTGCGGCTCGTGGCCGAGGCTCTCGAGAAGCAGCTTCTCGAGCAGGACCTCCGGCTCGCGCGCGCCATCCAGGTGGCGCTCCTCCCGTCCTCGCTTCCCGACGTGCCGGGCTACGAGCTGCACGCGGGCAACGTGCCGTCGCGCGGGGTCTCGGGCGACTTCTACAAGCTCTCGTTGCGCTCCGAGGGTCGCGAGTGCGTGCTCTTCCAGGCCGACGTCTCTGGCAAGGGCGTTGGCGCGGCCCTCCTCACGGCCTCCCTCGAAGCGCTTCTGGCGGTGCCGCTCTCGAGCGGCCAGGAGCCCGGCGCCGTGTGCGAGCTCGTCTCGACGCTGCTCTTCGAGCGCACGCCGCCCGAGAAGTACGCGACCGCCTTCCTGGCCGTGCTGGATCTGCCGAGCGGCCGGCTCACGTGGGTGAACGCGGGGCACAACGCACCGCTCCTGCTGCGCGCCGCGGGCGGGAGCGAGTGGCTCGGCTCGAACGGGTTTCCGCTCGGCCTGCGGCGGGGCGCCGGGTACGCGTCGGTGACGACGACGCTCGAGCCCGGAGACCTCGTCGTCGTGTACACCGACGGCATCTCCGAGGCGGCCAACCCCGCCGAGGAGGAGTTCGGGCTGCCCCGGCTCCTCGCGGCCGCCCTCACGCATCGGCATCTTCCGGCGCGCGAGCTGGCTCTCGCGCTCGAGCACGAGGTCGACGCCTTCGCCGAGGGCGAGCCCTACGCCGACGACCGCACTCTCGTCGTGCTGCGCCGTGTCCTTCGCCGTCAGTCGACGCCGTTCACGACGGCCAGGTAGCTCGTGTGGCGCCGGAAGCGCAGCAGGAAGTACCGGAGGTCCGGTGTGAAGCGGGCGTGCGCGTAGAGCACGCCGCTCGGATCCCGCGGCGCGTCCTCGAGCGCGAGCTCGCGGGCCCCCGTCGTCATGTCCGCGCGATGGATCTGCACGGGGAGCCGGCGGTCCCACACGAGGACGG
>CAZXSG010001049.1:0-2163 GCA_964643185.1 uncultured Holophagales bacterium | reverse complement strand
CACTACCGGAGGCGGTTTCTCCTTCGGGGCTCCTCCGCCGCCCGCATCGTGCGCAAACCTCGGACTCCCGCCGCCGGAGCGCTTCGCGTGGGCTTCGCCGCGCGAACCGGGTCGGTCGAGGGGACGCTGGCCCTCCTCAGGCGCGGCCGGAGGCCCTGGACAGGCGCCGAAGCCATGCGCTTCGAACTGCTGTCCCCGTTTCTCGCCCAAACCCTGGCCGCCCTCGCCGAAGCCGAGATGGAGAACGCGCGAGCCGAGAGCCTCTCGTGGGTCGCGGAAGAGGCCGGCACGCCGCTCCTCCTCTTCAGCGGCGACGGCAGCATCCTCTACGCCAACGAGGCCGCCGACGCCCTCCTCTCGCGGCAAACCGAGGAGGGCCTCGCCGTGAGGGGCCAGGACCGGCGGGCGGTTCCGCTTCTCTCGCATCTGATCCGCCTGGTCAAAGAGGGCCGCAGCACGACCGAGCGGCTCGCCGTCACGGGCGGCCGGTCTCTCGAGGCCCGCATCTCGGCCCGGGAGGGCGCCGCGAACGTCCGCGTGGTGACGCTCCGCGAGCTGTCGCCCGTGACCGTGAGCGATCTCCGCCCCCACCTCCGGGCCCGGGGGGTTTCCGATCGCGAGGCCGACGTGGTGGAGAGCGTTCTCCTGGGCCGGCGCAATGCCGAGATCGCGACGCAGCTCTTCATCAGCGAGTACACCGTGAAGGACCACCTCAAGCACGTCTTCCAGAAGCTGGGCGTCATGTCGCGGGGCGGGCTGCTCGGGGTTCTCCAGGCCCTTTCGGCCGGCGAGGAACCCGTTTCGCGCGCGTCCCGGCTCGGCCGGAAGAAGGACGCCGCGAGCCGGAGCTGAACGCCCCGGGAAGCGTGGTAGTTTCGCGCGCCCCGCCAGGCCACGGGCCGAGGCGAACCTCGGCCGATCAAAATTTCAAGGACGACATGTTCCGCCTCAAAAAGCTCGACATCCACGGGTTCAAGTCCTTCGTCGACAAGGTCACCGTCACGCTCCCGAGCCGCATCACGGCGATCGTGGGCCCCAACGGATCCGGCAAGTCGAACATCTGCGATGCCGTGCAGTGGGTGCTCGGCGAGCAGCGCGCGAGCGTGCTCCGCGGCACGACGATGGACGACGTCATCTTCAACGGATCGGCGCGGCGGCGGCCCATGGGCCTCGCCGAGGTGACGCTCACGCTCGAGGCCCGCGGCGACCATTGGAAGGAAACCGGCGGCGAGGTCGTCATCACGCGGCGCGTGCACCGCGACGGTGAGAGCGACTACCTTCTCAACGGCAAGCGTTCGCGCCTCAAGGACATCCAGGAGATCCTCATGGGCACGGGCCTCGGGGTCCGCGCCTACTCGATCATCGAGCAGCAGAAGATCGACCTCATCCTCTCGACGAAGCCGCAGGACAGAAGGCGCCTCATCGAGGAGGCCTCGGGCATCTCCAAGTACAAGATGCGCAAGCGCCAGGCCGAGCTGAAGCTCGAGGAGACCCGCTCGAACCTCCTGCGCCTCACGGACATCGTCTCGGAGATCGAGAGGACCTGCACCTCGTTGAAGCGCCAGGCCGGCCGTGCCGCGCGCTGGAAGGAGCAGGCCGACGTCCTCGCGGCGCTCAAGAAGAAGCTCTCGCGCCTCCGCGCCGACCGCCTCACCGACGCGCTCGTCGCGGCCGAGGCCACGCTCCTCGCCGCCAACGAGCGGGAGGCCGCGGCCATGGCCGACCTCGTCGCACGGGATGCCGAGGCCACCGACGACCGTCGCAGGGCCGACGAGGACGAGCGCCAGGGACGCGCGCTCTCGGAGGCGCTCGCGAAGGCGCGCGAGGCCCTGCTCGCGGCCGAGGCCGCAGTGGCCACGGCCGAGAAGGACGTGGACGAGGGCCGCGCCCGCCAGCAGCTCCTCCTCGCTCAGCAGCGCGAGGCCGAGGCCGACCACGTGCGCTCGGCCGAGGAGTCGGCCCGCGGACAGGAGCTCCTCGAAGAGGTCGACCGCTCGCTCGGCACCGCCGAGGAAAAGGCCCGTGATGCCGCGCAGGCGCTCGCGGAGGCCGTCCGCCAGGAAGGCGACTCCAACGCCCGTCGCGAGGCCGCGCGCCGCGAGCTCCTCGAGGCCGCGGGGCGCGCCGCCGACGCCACGAACCGCGAGCGCGAGGCCGCGCTCC
>CAZXSG010001048.1:0-2164 GCA_964643185.1 uncultured Holophagales bacterium | reverse complement strand
CGCTCTCCCTTGCGCTCTTCGCAGGCTGGCATGCCTACCAGGGTTTCAATGGTGTCCTCCGCACGGCAGCCGTGGGCGCGATGTACACGCTGGTGCTGGCCATCTGCGGCTCCTTGTGGCCGGGGATCGTCCTGCACGTCCTCGTCGACGCCGGCTCCGGGGTCATGGCGTGGCTCGCGTTGCGCGAGCGCGAGGGGCACCCGAACAGCCCTGATCCCTCCGGCGCCGCCGCGTCTACGTGATGCAGCCGCCGAAGCGCTCCTTGGCCTTCAGGTGGCGCAAGCGGGCAATCTCGAGGGCGCGCACCACACCGGGGCGCTGGCGATGCGGCCCCAGCTCCGGATCCCGCTCGAAGAAGGGCACGTTCACGAAGCCGCCGTCGACCGCGCGTGAGAGGAGCGACTCCATGACGTCGGGGTCGTACGACGCCACCACGCGGGCGGCGTAGTAGAGACCTTCGGGATCGGGGAAGTCCTTCACCCAGCCAATCGAGTCGAGCACGCCCTTGGCATCATCGTGAATGGCGGCCCTCATCAGCTCGCTCCACGCCCGCATCAGCGCGGGAGCCGGCCTCGAGACGAGAAGGCTCGCGAGCTCGCGGGCCTCGTCGAGCCGGCGGCCCTCCCACAGTGCGATGAAGCGCTCCGCTTCGTGGGTGAACGTGGCCAGCATGCTGCCGACGTCGCGCAGCGCCAGGTGCGTGTTGAAGACGGACGTCACGATCTGGGAGTCCAGCGAGCGCGCCCTCCGATGCGCCGCGAGGGACTCCGACAGGAGGCCGAGGTAGCGCAGACAAGTCACGAGCCCGGCGAAGCCCTCCGGGTCCTGTGGGTTGCGCGCCACGGCCGTCAGAAGCCGCTCCACCGCAGCCTCGCCCTCTCCCCGCTCCAGCTCGAGCTGCGCCAGCTCACGCGCCGCGGCGGGCAGGTGTTGGTCGAGGGACAGTGCCTTCGACAGTGCCTCTTCGGCCTCCGCCTGAAGCTCGGCGCGATCGGAAGTGCCTGAGTACTTGGCTTCGAGCCTGAGACACCGGCCGAGCCGTGCCCAGGCCGGCGCGAAGTTCGGATCGCGCTCCAGGCTCCGGCGAAACAGGCCCCGGGCGAGAGGGAGGTCGGAATCGAGGAGGATCGCCTGGCTCGCTCTGAGATAGAGCTCGAAGGCCTCGGGATCCCGGGACGCGCGAGGAGATTGCGGCGACTCGCCCGAAGCCGCCGACAGCGGCAGGCGCAGTTCGGCGACGATGCGGCGGGCCAGCTCGTCTTGGAGCTCGAAGATGTCGCTCGCGGTCACGTCCGCGTTCTGGGCGAAGAGAAGGCTGCCCGACGGAGCCTCGAGAAGCTGCACCGAGACCCGGCAGCGTCCGCCGTGCGCGAGGAGCGTGCCGGCCAGCACGAGGTCGACGTCCATTCTCCGCGCGATCTCGGCGAGATCCGGGGCGCCGCCCGCGAACGACTGTGTCGCCAGAGGCGGCCGCACGAGGAGACCGCGTCCCGAGGTCAACGACGTCGCCACCGCGTCGGCCAGACCGAAAGCCAGGAAGTCGTGCTCGGGATCCGGCTTCAGGAGGCGAAACGGCAGCACGGCCAGGCGGCGCGCCGACGGCGCGGCCGGTGCCGGCGACGCCGTCGACCCCGTCGACGCAGTCGGCGCCACGACCTGCGAGGAGGGTGGTCTCAGGACCAGAGTCAACGCCTCGCCAGGCGGGCTCGGCGTGGAGAGTCCCCCGGTGAGCGCCTGCGCAAGCTGGCTTCGGAAATCCGCCGCGCTGGCCGGCCGTTCCTCGCGACGCTTCGCGAGCGCCCGGCGCACGAGGGGCTCGAGGCACGCGGCCTCGGGCGGCAGCGGACCCGGCGGTTCGGACAGGATCGCCGCGAGGGTGTCGGCCATCGTGGCCCGGCGAAACGGAGGCGAGCCGGTCAGCATCTCGTGGAGGACGGCGCCTGCGGCGAAGACGTCGGCGCCAGCGTCCAGCTCCTCGCCGCGGGCCTGCTCGGGAGCCAGGTAGGCCGGTGTGCCCACGATGGCGCCCGCGGCCGTCAGGTTCTGGGACGCGTCGGCCGTGGCGTTCATGGCGCGCGCGAGGCCGAAATCGAGGAGCTTGACGCGCCCATCCCGCAACAGGAAGACGTTTCCGGGCTTGAGGTCACGGTGGATGAGAGCCACC
>CAZXSG010001047.1:0-2168 GCA_964643185.1 uncultured Holophagales bacterium | reverse complement strand
GCGCGCGCCGACGCGTCTCTTCCTGAGTGGGAGGCGCGGGCGCCTGACGGGTCTCGGTCATCCTGGCGCCTTCGCCACTCGCCGATGCGGCCTTCCCCGCCGCGCTCGACACCTCGGGAGCCGCCTGCGCGCGGATTCCCGCCGGTGCCGGTGCGTAGGGCGCGGGCGCAGCGGGCGCCATCGCCACCGGAGAGGCGTCGCGCTCCGCGGCAAGCCCCGCGACCTCGTTCTGCTTCTTCGACGCCTGGGGCTCCGCGGCCGCCTCGGCCTTCGCGAGCTTCGTCTCGGGCGCGAAGCTCTCCGCGTCGCGCCGGTCGTCGAGCTTGGCCTTCCCGGCTGCTCTCTCCTTCGCGTCCGCGTCTTTCGTGTTCTTCGCCTGGTTCGCGTCGTCCGCCGCCCGTTCCGCGCGGGCCGGAGCCTCCGCGAGCCTGGAAGGCTCGGCCTGCGCCGGCTTCGCCGCGTCGGCCAAAGCTTCTGCGGGAGGCGCCGCCGCCTGTTGTTCCAGCTCTTTTGCGTCCTTCGCGTCCTTCGCGTCCTTCGAGAAGAACACGGGGACGTTCACGGGCGCGTCGTCGGCGGCCTTCTTCGCCTGGGCGACGAGCGCCTCGGCCTTCTTGTCTTCCTGCCCCTTCTTGATGATGGTCACCGCCATGAACAGGATCATCACGGCCACGGCGAACGAGCCGATGCCGCGCATCACCGAGAGCTTGATGCCGAGCGGTCCGCCTTCGGTCTCGCGGACGCGCGCGTTCACCCGCGTCGCGAGCGCGAACGGGGGCGAGAGCTTCGGCAGGGCGTGAAGGGCGTCCACCGTGCCGGCCAGCTCGGCGGTGCGGGCGCGCGCGGCGGCGTTCGTCGCGAGGATCTCGTCGAGGAGCGCCTGCTCCTCGGGGAGGAGATCGGAATCGAGCGCCCGGGAGATGAGGAGATCCAGCTCCTCTTCGGGAATCGCCAACGCGGCGGGCTTGGGAACGGCACTCACGAGAGGGCCTCCTTCAGGAGCGCGCGACCGCGCGCGATGCGGCTCCGGACCGTGCCGATGGGTGTCGCCAAAACCTCGGCGATCTCGGCGTACGAGAGCCCCTCGAGGTCCCGGAGGACGACGCTGGTTCGAAACTCGTCGGGGAGCGCCTTGATGGCCTTGCGAAGGCTCGTCCGGCGTTCCGACTGCAGAGCATTCTCCTCCGGGGTGGCCGCGGGGTCTTTGGGGTCGAGCACCGCGAGGAACGATTCGTCGTCCTCGCCGTTGCCCGAGAGGGAGAGCATCTTCTTGAGCTTCGTGAGCGCGCTCCCCCGCGCGCGCACCCGGTTGAGCGCGATGGTGTAGAGCCAGGTCTTCAGCGAGCTTTCACCGCGGAAGCTCTCGAGCCCCTTGTAGGCCCTGAGAAACGTCTCCTGGACGACGTCCTCGGCCTCCTGAGCCCCCACGAAGCGCGCGGCCAGGGAGAAGACCATGCCGGAGTAGTGCTTCACGATGAGCTCGAAGCCTGCGACGTCCCCCGCGGGATAACGGGTAACCGCCCGCTCGTCTCCGGGCCATTCGGAGCCCTCGGCGCTCGCCGCGGAACCCATTCCCATCGAGACGGGCATTCTCACACGCAAGGGCAGGGTCCGGGCGTATCCAGGGGCTGCTGCGAAAGCGAGAGCGGCGCTCATCCTCCTTCTTCGACCCGGCGGGAGGCGAAAAAGTTCCTCGTCTCCCGGTGCCGGAACCTGAAGAGCGCGTCCACGTCGCGCTTCACGAAGAGGGCGTCCACCAGCCCGCCTCCCAGAAAGCGGAGCGGCGGTGCGTACGAAACGAGGTCCACGAGGAGGCCGTCCGCGAAGACGTGCTCGTGCCGCCAGGAGGCGAAGGGCCCCTCCTCCTGGACGTCCACGAAGCGCACCGGCGGCTCCCAGATCTCCATCCGCGCCACCCAGCGAATCGGAACTCCGAACGGCGAGACCGAGAAGATCACGCGCGCGCCGGCCTTCATCACCTTCGGCTGCTCGATCACCTTCACGTGCTTCTCGGGCGGCGAGAGCCGCGGCAGGGCCGACGGGTCCTCGTGGAAGCGGAAGAGCTCCCGCTGGGTCACGCCGGGCAGCTCGAGCTCGTAGCGCAGGTTTCTCATGAACGCTCTCCGATCCCGCTGGCTTCGCGGATGAAGCCAGCCCCGCCCCTACAA
>CAZXSG010001046.1:0-2172 GCA_964643185.1 uncultured Holophagales bacterium | reverse complement strand
CGAAGCAGGTCGCGCGCCTCCTGCGCCTCGGCGCGGCGGCTCTCTCGGCCGCGCACCGCGCGGGCGTTCTGCACCGCGACGTGAAGCCCGAGAACCTCTTCCTCACCGACGCCGCCGCGGGCTTCGAGGTGAAGATCCTGGACTTCGGCGTCGCCAAGCAGATGAACCTCGAGACGCGGCTCACGCGCACGGGGCTCATCGTGGGCACGCCGGCCTACATGGCGCCCGAGCAGGTCTCGAACCTCGAGCTGGACGTGCGGAGCGACCTCTACAGCTTCGCGGCCGTGGCCTACGAATCCCTCGTGGGGCGCCGGGTGACGCAGGAGAGCGATCTCGCGCGCATCTTCGTGGAGGTGCTCCAGGTGGATCCGCCTTCGGTGTCGTCGCTCGTGCCCGGGGTCTCCGCGACGATCGACGCCGCGTTCCGAACGGCCCTCGCGAAGGACCCCAACAAGCGTCCGTGGGACGTCGAGAAGTGGGTGGAATCCTTCGTCGGCGACCTCGACGCGGTGCCCGCCACGTCGAGCGGCTGGCCCTTCTCGGCGGGGACTCCGTAGCCGTTTCCTACAATTCGAGGGTGACGGCGGTCCTCACCCTCCCGGAAAGCGGCCTCGCGCGGTTCGACGGCCTCCCCGACGGGTTCCGCTCCGGCTTCACGACCCGCCGCCTCACGCCCGACGGCACGTCGCCGGAGAACGCTCTGCGGATCCTGGCCGACGCGCTCGGCGCTCCCCTCGCCGAGCGCGTGAGGCTGCGCCAGGTCCACGGCCGGACCGTCCTCCGAGCCACGGGACCACTCCGTCCGGGCGAAGACGTCCTCCTTGGCGAGGGCGATGCCGTCGTCACGGCCGAGCCCTCGAGGCTCCTCGCCGTGCAGACGGCCGACTGCGTACCGATCCTGTTGCTCGATCCCGAAACGGGTCTCCTCGCCGCCGTTCACGCGGGCTGGCGAGGCACCGCGCTCCGCATCCTGGATCCCGTGCTGGACCTCCTCGAGTCGCTCGGGGCGAAGCCCGGAAACCTCGTCGCGCTCTTCGGGCCGTCCATCTCGCGGGACGCGTACGAGGTCGGCCCGGAGGTGATCGAGGCGCTCACCCGCGCGCAGTCTCCGCCCGAGGGCTCGGTGGTGGCTGGCACCAGAGATCGCTCGTTCGTCGACGTCGCCGCGTTTTGCGCGGCCCAGCTCGTCGCCCGCGGCGTGAGCCGGATCCAGCGGGGAGACTTCTGCACGCTCCGGTCTCCCGAGCTCTTTCCGTCCTACCGGCGGGACGGCAAGCGAGCGGGCCGGATCTTCACGGGCATCGTGCGGCAGGACCCGCGATGACGCCGCTCGAAGGAGACGTCGTGCCGCCCGCGCCCTCGAAGAGGCGGCGCCTCTTCGTCCGCGGGTGCGGATGCCTCGCGCTCCTCGGCGTCGCGCTCCTCGTCTTCCTGGGGGTCGCGCTCTACGTTCTGCCGCGCTCGACGCAGGCGAAGAACCTCGCGCTCGAGAAGGTGCGCGACCTCGTGGAGAAGACCACCGGCGGCGCGCTCGAGGTCGGGTCACTGGAGCTGACCGTCTCGCCTCTGGTGCTCACCGCGAAAGACGTCTCCTGGGGCGTGCGGGGGAAAGACCCCGTTGCCAGGATCGGCGAGGTGCGCGCGGCGCTCGATCTCGGGTTCTCGGAGGAGCTCGAGGTTCTGGACCTCACGCTCTCGGACGTGGTGGTCAACGCGTCGGCGCCACGCCCGATCCCGCCCGCGAGCGACTCGCCCACGCGTCTCGCGTCGCCCGTGACCATCCGGCGGTTCTCGGTGAAGAACCTCTCCGTCCTCGGATTCGAGACGCCGCCCGATCTCGCGCGATACCTGAAGCTCATCCAGATCTCGATTCCCGCGCTCGCGGGCTCGGCCTCCCCCGCGGGCGTCACGCTCGAGCCGTTCCGCGGCGAGCTCCTCGTGGACCGCGTGGGACGCGCGATCGAGACCTATGCGTTCGCGGGAGCGGCGACGGCCCCGCCCGAAGGTCCCGTGTCGCTCACCGGCCTCGCGTTCACGGCGCCCGGACTCGAGCTCACCGGCTCGGCCAGCCTGGGTCTCGAAGGGAAGGATCCCCTTTCCGCCGAGCTCGCCTTGAAGGCGGCTCTCGCCGAGGCGGTTCCCGAGATCTCCGCGAGCGGGAGCGTGACGGCC
>CAZXSG010001045.1:0-2175 GCA_964643185.1 uncultured Holophagales bacterium | reverse complement strand
GGGTTTCGAGGGCCTCGTGGAGATCGAGACGGCCGTGGGCGCCAAGCCGCTCGACGTCTACTAGAAGGAGCGCATCTTCGAGCCCCTCGGAATGAACGAGACGGGCTTCCTGCCACTCGCGGGAAAGGGCGCCATCCCCATCTCACGCATCGCGCCCACCGAGATCGAGAACGGCGTGGCGTTTCGCGGGGTCGTGCACGATCCGCGGGCGCGGGCGCTCGGCGGCGTGGCCGGACACGCGGGCCTCTTCTCGACCGCCCGCGATCTCGCGCGCTACGCCGCCTTCCTACTCGGCGACGCCAGGGGACCGCTCTCCCCCGCCACGCTCGCCGAGCTCACGCGGCCGCGGGTGTACGGCGACCTCGACGTGCGCGCCCTCGGCTGGGATGTCTCGACCTCGTTCTCGACCTCCCGCGGCGATCTCTTTCCGCCCGGCTCGTTCGGGCACACCGGCTGGACGGGCACGTCGATGTGGCTCGACCCCGAGACGCGGACGTTCGTCATCCTGCTCTCGAACCGGAACCACCCCGACGAGAGCGGCAACGCCCAGCCCGTGCGCTCACGCGTCGCCACGATCGTGGCCTCGGCGATCGGCGGGGATCCCATGAAGCTCCGCAAGGCGGGCCAGCGTCTAGCCGACCAGGTCCTCGCGTCCGCGGCTTCCGCCGCCGGGAAGCCGAAAGCTGCTGCGCCGGGGGCTCCGCCCATTCCGGCCGAGGTCCTCTCGGGCCTCGACGTCCTCGAGGCGTCGGGCTTCGCGGCGCTCGCGGGCAAGCGAATCGCCGTGCTCACGAACCAGACCGGCCTCACGCGCGACGGCCGCGCGCTCGTCGACGTGCTGCTCGGCAAGGCCGCGAGAGACAAGGGCGTCGCCCTAGTGAAGCTCTTCTCGCCCGAGCTCGGCATCGCGGGCGTCCTCGACGAGAAGGTCGGCGACGGCGTCCACCCGAGCGGCCTCCCCATCCGCTCGCTCTATGGTGAGTCGCGCCGCCCCGCGAAGGACGACTTCGCCGGGCTGGACGCCGTCGTGATCGACCTCCAGGACGCTGGCTGCCGCTTCTACACGTACCTCACGACCATGGGCTACGTGCTCGAGACCGCAGCCCTGGCGAAGGTCGAGGTCGTCGTGCTGGACCGGCCCAACCCCATCAACGCCGTCTCGGTGGAAGGGCCCATGGCCGAGACGAGTGAGCTCTCGTTCGTCGCGTACCACCCGATCCCCATCCGCACGGGCATGACGATCGGCGAGCTCGCCAAGCTCTTCAACGGCGAGCGGAAGATCGGAGCCGACCTCACCGTCGTGCCGCTCCAGGGCTACCGCCGCGCCCTCTGGTACGACGAGACGGGCCTCCCGTGGACGAACCCGTCGCCGAACCTCCGCAGGGTCACGCAGGCGGCGCTCTACCCGGGCGTCGCGCTCCTCGAGTTCACGAACGTCTCGGTGGGACGCGGCACGGAGAGTCCGTTCGAGATCTTCGGCGCGCCCTGGCTCGACGCGAAAACGCTCGTACGCACGCTCCGCGCGAGGGCGATTCCGGGCGTCGCGTTCACCGAGGTGACGTTCACGCCTCAGTCCTCCACGTTCGCGAAGGAGGTCTGCCGCGGCGTGCGCATCAGCCTGACGAACCGGAGCGCGCTCCAGCCCGTGGCGCTGGGCTTCGAGATCCTCACGGCGCTCCGCGACCAGCATCCGAAGGAGTGGGACAGAACCCGCGTGGGCAAGCTCATCGCAAACACCGCCGTGATCCAGCGGCTCGACCGCGGCGAGCTGGCCGGCTCGCTCAGCGCGGCCGCGAGCCCCGCCCTCATGGGCTTCGAGCTCACGCGGGAAAAGTACCTGATCTACCGGTGACGCCCCTCCCGTGGGGGGTCTGGGGGGATCGAGAAACCCCCAGGAAAACTAGCCGTTGAAGCCGTCGCGCCCGGCTGGCGGGACGGCGGATTCGAGCGTGACCGCCTCGCCTTCGCTGAGGGTGCCCGTCGTGAGGACGCGCGCGTAGACGCGGCTCTCGCCCGGGTGCTTGTCCTGGCTGATGCGGTCCACGCGGCCGGCGTGGAAGGCCGCGCGGATCGTGGCGCAGGGCACGCAATACGACGCGATCTCGCGGAGCACGCCGCCCGCGAACGCCACCCGCGCCCCCGGCCCCCGCCGCGCCCAGCCGGCCCCCGGAGCCG
>CAZXSG010001044.1:0-2176 GCA_964643185.1 uncultured Holophagales bacterium | reverse complement strand
AAGCCGGGCCGGCTGACGCCCGAGGAGATGGCTCAGATGAAGCGCCATCCGGTGGAGGGGCGCCGGCTCCTCGTGGGCATGAAGAGCCTTTCGTATGCACTCGACGTCGTGTACCACCATCATGAGAAGTGCGACGGATCGGGCTACCCCTGTGGCCTTTCGGGAGAGGAGATTCCGCTCGTCGCCCGGGTCACGACGATCGCGGACATCTACGACGCGCTCACGACGGCGCGGGTCTACCGCGCGGCGCTCTCTCCCGAGGAGGCGCTCGGCATCATGAAGAGCGAGGCGCAGAAGGGGTGGTGGGACGTGAGGCTGCTGGAGGCCTTTCGCGGGGTTCTCTCGAAGGTCCCCGACTCGCTCGCTCCGGAGAGCCTGGGCCGAATCCGAACGTAAGTTTTCTCGGGGTTTCTCGATCCCCCGAACCCCCACCGGAGATTCGCTCGGCTCAAATCACCGTGGCAGGGCGCTTCTTCGCGCCGTGGAGCTGAGAGCTTCGCGCACTTTCCGGCCGAGAGCGGTCACGGTGAGCGGCTTCATCAGGAGCAGGACGCCCGGCTCGAGGACGCCGCGCGTGCCGAGCGCGTCCTCGGTGTAGCCGGAGATGAAGAGCACGGGCAGGCCCGGCCGCTCCGCCTGGAGCGTGCGCGCCAGCTCGGGCCCCCCGAGGATCGGCATCACGACGTCGGTGACGAGGAGGTCGATCGTCGTCGCGGCGGAGGCCCTGGCGAACGCGAGCGCCTCGGCGCCGTCCGCGGCCTCGAACACCCGGTACCCGAGCATCCGGAGGACGCTCGCCGCGAGCCGCCGCACGTCGGCATCGTCCTCGGCCAGGAGGATCGTCTCGCTCCCCGAGAGGTCTTCGGTCACGGCAACCGGGCCCGTCGCGTGTGCCGGTGTCGCCGCCGCGGCCGGCAGGTAGATGGAGAGCGACGTCCCGTTGCCCGGAGACGACTCGAGGAAGATGCCGCCGCCGCTCTGCTTGACGATGCCGTAGGCGGTCGAGAGACCCAGCCCGGTGCCGCGACCGCGCTCCTTGGTGGTGAAGAACGGCTCGAATGCGCGCCGGCGCGTGTCCTCGGTCATGCCCTCGCCGTCGTCGCGCAGCGTGAGGCGGACGGCGGGGCCGGGTGCCGAGACCGAGAGGCGGGCCGCGTCCTCCGGCGTCAGGTCGAGGTTCTCCGTCTCGATCGTGAGCGCTCCACCCTGCGGCAGGGCGTCCCGGGAGTTGATGGCCGCATTCAGGATCGTCTGCTCGAACTGCGAGCGGTCGACCCTCACCGCGTTGAGGTCTCCGGCGAGGCGCGTCTCGAGCGTCACATCCTCTCCGAGCACCCGGCGGAGCATCTTCGTCATGTCCAGAACGACCTCGTTGAGGCTCAGCGTCTCCGGCTCGAGGAGCTGCTTGCGGCTGAACGCCAGGAGCTGCTGCGTGAGCTGGGCGGCCCTTCCGGCAGCCGTGCTGATCTCCTCGAGGTCGCGCCGGCGCTCGTCGCCGTCGTCGAGCTTGAGACCGAGGAGCTCGCAGTAGCCGAGGATCACCGAGAGCATGTTGTTGAAGTCGTGAGCGACGCCGCCGGCAAGGCGCCCCACGGCGTCCATCTTCTGAGCCTGGATGAGCTGTCCCTCGAGCTCCCGCTGGCGCGTCTCGCTCGCGCGGGGAGCCTCGCCCGAGCGCTCACGGAGCCAGGTGACGCGGAGGCCGGTCGCCGTGACCTCCTGGGTGAGGGCCTCCACGTGGCGCCGTCCGCCGTCGGCCCGGTGGAGCACGAGCCGGCCCACGAGCCCCAGCGAGAGGTCGAACGCCGCCTCGAACCTCTCGCCGAGCGGTCGATCGCGCAGAGCCTCCGCGCGCTCTCCGAACAGCTCTTCCGCCGCCGGGTTGAGCGAGTGGATGCGTCCCGCATCGTCCGAGATCAGGATCGGATCGGGGCCCTTCTCGAAGAGCGCCCGAAAGAGCGCGTCTGAATCCAAGTCGAACCCCCACGGCCCCGGACGCCGTGGCGCCATGCTAAACGATGTCCGGACGGGCCCTGGCGTGCGATGCTTTCGGCATGGGCGCTCCGCTCCGGATCCTCCTCGTCTCGCCGCGCGGGCCGCTCTACCGGCATCGCACCGGGATCTGGAAGAAGTCGCTGCGCTACCAGCCGCTCACGCTTACGACGCTCGCGTCGCT
>CAZXSG010001043.1:0-2178 GCA_964643185.1 uncultured Holophagales bacterium | reverse complement strand
TCTCGACCGCTTCGCCGCGGTGCGCGACGCGATGGACATCTTCCCGCCCTCATTCCCGTGGCCGTTCTGACGGCGAGCCCGGCATGCACCTCGTGGCGACCCTTCGGGAGGGTCTTCGCAAATTGGCCCATCGCTCTGCGTGCCGCGCGAAAGGGACTGTGGACCACACCGCTCTCGTCCTGCCATCACGGCAACGCGACGCGGCAGGGGCTCGTTCTCGGCTACGGCGGAACCGACGTCGCCGGAATCCGCGAGGGTGTGAGGAGTCTGCGAGCGGTGATCCGACCGACGTAGCCGCAGCCCCAGACCTACCGCTCGGGCGTCCAGTACTTCCCGCACGACAGGCACTCGAGCATCCCGCGGGAAAGCAGGTAGGCCGGAATCGCGAGGAGCACGAGGGGCGGGAAGAGGAGCGTGAGCGCGAGGAGGCGCTTTCGAGAGCGATCGGCCCGGCTCTCGCAAGAACCGCAAAACGGGCACGCCGGGCCGGGATGGTCGGACACCGTGGCCGCAGTCGGCGTCGCCACACCCTCCAGGATCTCCCGCGCCTGAGCTTCGAACTCGGCAGGAACCTGCACCACGATGCCGCCGAGCGCGTTGCTCATCCGCCAGTCGAGACCAACGAGCTGGGCGTTCGGAATGCTCGCCGGAAGTCCCTCGCTTTCGAGCATGCCGAGTGCGACCTCCGCGGTGGTGAGGTCCGTGAAGGAAGCGACGGCGACCATCCGCTGAGGCTCCAGGACCGTCGCCGGCTCGTTCGTCACGGGAATCCCACCCGCGGGCATTCTACCGGGCTCTGCAGACCGGGGCATTCACGGCGTCCGTCTCGCCGTCGGGATTCCGGACCACGACGCGGGCCGTCAGGGCCTTGCTGCCGGTGCTGGCGGGCGAGACCCTCATCGCGGTCGACGACGAGGACAGCACCGTCACGGGCAGCCCGTCGATCGTTACCGTGGCGCCGGGGCGAAAATGCGCCCCGCGAATCTCGAGCTCGCCCGGAGGCGAACAGAAAGGCGCCGTGGCGTCGATTCGAGGGGGCGCGTTTACGAGGTACAGACTGGAGCAAGCGACCGGCGGACCCGGCAGGAGATTCGTCGCCGCGCTGAAGACCAGCAGGGAATCGCCCGCGGCATCGAGACCCTTCACGAAGCTCGCACCATCTCCGGGGGCCTTGGATGCGGGCGCGTGAGTGGCCAGGCTCAACCGGCCCCGCACGCGGTCCCACAGGAAAGCCTGAGCGCGGCCGTGCCCCGCCACGAAGGCCACAGTCGAGCCGTCGGCGCTCAGCGCTTGGCCGTTCCATGGCTGGAAGTCCGGGTACTCCGCCGGAAGCGGGACGACGCTTCGCTGCGCGGTGATGCGGTCCCAGAGAACGAGCCGGTTGCCCCGCTCCAGAAAGAGAACGAACCGCCCATCCTGGCTCAGGATCGGAGGGAAGGTCCAGAGATCCTGCGCGGGGATCCGCTGGAAGGAGTCGGTCTCCCAGGTGTAGAGCAACAGGCTCTTGGGCTGATCGCTGAGGTCGATACCCGCGATGCGGGGAAGATCCGTGATGAAGGCGACGAAGCCTCCGTCGCGGCTCAAGGAGGAGCTCGACAGCCAGGTCCAGCCGAAAGAGGAGCCGTCCGTGCGTGTGAGGAGCCGGGATTCTCTCGTTTCGAGGTCCACGACCCAGCTTTCCGACTGGCCATGCTCCGACTGCGCGACGCAGCGTTTTCCCGACGCCGAGACGGACGTCTTCAGAGACAGCGGGAAGGGCGCTCCGCCTCGAAGGAGCGGCCTCAGCCCCGTATCTCTGCGCCACGCGAAGAGCCCACCCGATTCCGCCAGGTCTCCGGCCCGTGCCGACAGGACCACCGTCGTGCCATCGTCGCTCATGCTGGAGAAGAGGAGACCGGAGGCGCGCTCGACCGCGGAGCCCGTATGGGAGACCAGCGACGTTTCGCCGGTCCGCGTGTCGACGTGGTAGATGGAGTAGCAGCCACGCTCCGGGGTGTCCTCTTCGAGGCATCGCGGCGAAAGGGACGTCCCCCGCACCCTGTCCCGGCTCAGGACGAGCGCGGCTCCGCCGTCGGAGCTAAGGCCCAGAGCATAGGTGCGTGCGGGGGCGCCGTCCGGCGAGAAAACCAGGGCGTTCACCGCCCCGGTATCGCGGTCCACGTGGTGCGCCGCGGAGAC
>CAZXSG010001042.1:0-2185 GCA_964643185.1 uncultured Holophagales bacterium | reverse complement strand
CCGGCGAGGAACATCCGCATGTGGGGGCTCCAGAGCCGGTTGAGGATCGCGTCGCGGATCTCGTCGGCCGTACCCGCCATCTCGTCGACCTTGGCCTGGTCGGCGCCGGCCATCTCGTAGAGCTGCCGGGCCGCGTCGAAGGCACCCCAGACGTACGCCGACTCGGGGCGCTCGATCGTGCGGCCCCCCGGTGCGCCGGCACCGGACTTCGGGTAGCCGAAGGAGATGGCGTCGGCGTCGTTGCCCGGATGCAGAACGGAGGCTGTCGGCTGGATATCTGGAATCTCTCGGCAGAGTCGCTGCTCCAGAGCATCGAGCTGGGAACCTGTCCGACGACCGTGTGGTTCACGGACGACGAAGCCCACTACGTGAGCGACGGAAAGCTGGCGACTCTGAGTTTCACGGTTCCTCTGTCTCAGGCGAAGCCAATTGCTTCCTGCAAGGAGCAGGCGGCCGCGGAGCCGTCTGCCGTGGAGCCCGAGCCACCGATGCGGAGAAGCCGTGATGAATGGTGACGCCCGGGGACTCAAACTCCGCCTCGTGCTCCTGACACTCGCCCTGTACGTTCCGCTGATCCTCCTCTTCACGTTCGCGACGAACGCACACGACTACTTCCTCCGCCTCCAGGCCCTCGGGGCCACGCCCACCCTGACGAGCCAGTTCACCATCCCCGTCATGGGCGGAGATCCTCACGGCCCCGGCGGCTTCGACCGCGGCCACTCGCCGCCGTTCTTCGCGTTCTGGGGGCTCCTCTTCGCGGGCCCCGCGCTCGTTTCCGTCTGGGTGTCCCGTGCGCGCGACCGCGCCACGCCGTCGAGTCGGCGCTCCAGGGCCTCCTCGGCTACGGCGTCGTCGCGGCAAGCCTCCTGCTCCTTCTCGTGGTGGGCGCGCTTGTGCCGTTCCTGTGAGGTCCCCTGCAGCGAGGAGCCGTGCTACGGTTTCCCGGTGACGGAACTTCTCACCCCGAGGCTCCTCCTGCGGCCGTTTCACCCCGACGACTTCGAAGCGCACGCGCGCATCTGCGGCGACGCCGAGGTGATGAAGTACATCCGGGCGGGCGCCCTCTCGCGCGAGGACTCCTGGTGGCAGCTCGCGAGGTACCTCGGACACTGGCAGCTCCGCGGCTACGGCTGCTGGGCCGTCGTCGAACGGTCCTCGTCGGCGCTCATCGGCCACCTGGGCTTCTTTCATGCGGAAGGTGGCCATGGCCTCGAGTTCGGATGGGCTCTCGCAAGGGAAGCCTGGGGCAGGGGCTACGCCCTCGAAGGCACTCTCGCGGCGAAGGAGCACGGCTTCGAGGCTCTCGGATTCACGAAGCTCCTGTGTGTGATCCGGCCCGACAACGAGCGTTCCCTCAGGCTGGCGGAACGGCTCGGAGCCGAGGCCGACGGCGAGACGCTCGGCGCGAAAGGGGAGCGCCTTCTCGTCCGTTCGCTTCGACCGTCCCGCACGGCGTGAACCGTTCGGCACACCCATTTGCCCGGTGACCGTCTCTCAATCCGGTGGTGAGAACCAGTCGAGCACCCGGAGCGCACGAAGCGTGATGAAGCGGCTCGGCTCACCCACGGCTCCTTCGAGATCGGTATGGACGGCGTCGCGCTGAGGCTCGCCGATTAACCACCGCCTGTCGGGTTGCCTGGCCTCCGCGACCAGCGCCACGGCCTCGGCGACTCGCTCGTCCGGTTCGACGCCAGCACGGCGCAGATGGTCCAGGCCCCTCAGCACGTCGTACTGCCACGTGGACGGAAACGTGAACCGCGTAAACCGGGGCTCGATCACCGCGCCCGTCGACAGCCTCCGGAACAGCCGGCGCTCCAGCAGGTACTCCTGTCCCCGCCGGCGCGCGTCCGTCACCGCGGGCGTCGCGCCTCGGGCGTTCTCGTATTCCAGAAGGCCGCCGAGAACGCAGAGCGTGGTGTGGAACGAGGAGCGCACGGAGCCGCGCTCCGCCTCGCAGTTCCAGCCTCCGTCTTCGAGCTGCTCGCCGAGCAGGCGGTCCACCAGCCGGTCGCTCGCGTAGCCGAAATACGCACCGAGCGCGAGCGCGCCGCCGTTGATGCACGGCTCGACCTCGCCCTCGAAGAACGGTGAGCTGCCGAACTCCTCTCCCCAGTCGACGTTTTCGGCTACGAGGCCCGCGGCCCTCTTCGCGCGGTCGCTCTCGGGGTCGACACCCAGATCCCGC
>CAZXSG010001041.1:0-2185 GCA_964643185.1 uncultured Holophagales bacterium | reverse complement strand
CCCAGCCGCCGCCCCCTCCCCCCGCCCACCTATTCCCGTGGCTCCGCCCCTCCGCGCCTGCGCACCACCCTCCGCCCCTGCCCGCCCCCTCAGCGCCCTCCGGCGTCCTGGTGTTCGCCGCCCTCGGGAGCGGCCATCTGCAGGGTTCGCGGGGCACCGCGGTGATGCTCCCGCTGGGACCCGGTCTCCATCGCGATCCGGCGCTCGCACCCGACGGCGAGACCATCGCGTTCATCACGAACGTGGCGGGTACCGACTCCCTTCGCGTTCTCGACAAGGGCGCCAGGACCCCGCGCACGCTCCTCGAAGGGAGTCGCGCGGGCTACGCGACGCCGAGCTTTTCTCCGGACGGCGGTTCCATCGTTCTGGAAGAGCTCGACGGGGAAACGGGGTCCCGGGTTCTGCTGCTGCCCGCGAAGGGAGGATCCCCGCGGACCGTCGTCGAGGTCCCCGTCTCCGGTGCACGGCCCCAGATCGCGAAGGACGGGACCTCGATCACCTACACCGGGCGCAACAAGATCTCGCGCGTGCCGATCGGGGGCGGGAAGGCCCGCACCATCACCCGCCTGCCCTGGCCCCTTCGGAACGGCCTCCTCTCGCCCAACGGCGCGCTGGCGATGTGGGAGAGGAACCACGAGGTCTTCCAGGCGCTCACGTCCAAGATCACCACGGCGTCGAGCGCCCGCTCGACCGGCAAGGAGCTGGTCGACGCGTTCTCGTTCAGCCCGAAGAGCGACGCGTTCCTGCTCTCGCGGGGCGGCCGGCTCTTCCGGCAGGTGCTCGCGACCGGGAAGCGCACCGAGATCACGGTCAAGCTCCCCGACCGGGGCGACAAGAAGGCGGCCAAGCCCGTCTTCCTGAAGCGGGTTCGCATTTTCGACCCCGTCACGCGGACCATCGGAAGTGAGGTATCGCTGCTTCTCGAGGACGGTCGCATCGTCTCCCGCGGCGAGGCCGAAGGACCGGTCCCCAGGGGGGCCACCGTGCTCGACGCCGCAGGCCGCGTCGCCATGCCCGGGCTCGTCGACGCCGCTGCCGGAACGCAGCGCGCCAACCTCGCGGCGTTCCTCCGCTGGGGCGTGACGACCGTGAGAGACGACGGTGGAACGGTCTCCTCCGTCCGCTCGCTGGCGGCTCTTTCCGAAGTCCCGGGCGAGCCGCTTCCCCGCATCCTCGCGGGCGGCGAGGTCCTCGAGAACCTCGCGCCCGAGCATCCGAATTCCTACCAGGTGGTCAACCCGGAAGACGTTCCGGCGGCAGTGGCCCGCGTCCGGTCGCTGGGTCTCCCCCACCTCTCCCTCGCCCGGTCGCTCCCCGGCCAGGTCCTGCGCGACGCCACGGACGAGGCCATGAAATCCGGCGTTGCCACGCTGTGGCCCGTCGGCACCGTTGCCGGAATGATCGAGGCCATCACCCGCGGCGCGGCCCTCCTGGTGGGCACGCCGGGCCCCGAGACCCTGCGCGCCGACGTCGTGGGGCTCCTCCAGAAAACGAAGCGTCCATGGATCCCGGCGCTCGGCGAGGCCGGCGCGACGGCTCAGGAGCTCTCGAGCGACCCGCAGCGGCTCAACGACCCGCTCCTCGCCGCCACCATGCAGAAATCGTGGATCTCCGCGCTCGGAGCCCGCGAACGCGGACTCCCCGCGCCCCTCGTGGCGGAGCGGGCTCGTTCCGCGAAGGACACCGTGCGGCAGGCCCGCGAAGCGGGTGTCCCCCTTCTGGCCGCCTCGTTCGGACCGTCTTCCGCGGGCCTTCCTGGCGCCTCCGTGCACTGGGACCTGGCGCGGTTCGTGGCGGCGGGAGCCACGCCGCTCGAAGCGCTCTCGATGGCGACCTACGAGGCGTCGCGGGCGATCGGCATCACCGACGGAGGCACGCTCGAGAACGGCATGCGTGCCGACCTCGTGATCCTCGAGTCGGACCCGACGAACGACGTGGGGAACGCCGCGAAGGTCTTCCGCGTCATCCGCAACGGAACGGTCTTCGATCCGGCGACCCTCGGGCGCGTGAACTAGCCAGGAAGGCGGAGGCCCTTACTGCAGCTCGACGTTCCAGTACGCCACGTCGAGGAAGTTCTTCCAGTCCGGATGGATCCGGTGCGGCGCGAGAAGGCCGAGGGGTGACGCCTTCGGCTTGACGGGCTGCCGGCGGACGCCAAGGTCGCCGGTGCAACCCTTAAGCTCAC
>CAZXSG010001040.1:461-2187 GCA_964643185.1 uncultured Holophagales bacterium | reverse complement strand
GGTCGTCGTCGGCCAGTCGAATTCGGCCGGGTTCCCGATCGTGGGCGGACCCCTCAACGGCGGCACCTACGGGGGCGGCGGGGACGGCTTCATCGCGCGGATCGCGCCCGGAGGCGGGCTCCTCTATTCGGCCTACATCGGCGGAACGGGTTACGACGCGGCCCAGGGCGTGGCCGTGGACTCCGTGGGAGATGCCTACGTCGTCGGCTCCACCTCGTCTGCCGACTTCGTCACCGTGGCCGGCTCTCACGACCTGACGCTCGGGGGGGCCGAGGATGCCTTCCTCACCAAGGTGAGGATGCTCCCGGGCCAGAACTACGTGTTTTCGACGTACCTCGGCGGCGCCGGCACCGACCAGGCCTACGGCGTGGCGCTCACGCCCGGCGGACGGGCGCCCTTCCTGACCGGCGGCACGGACGGCTCGTTCCCGGTGACGACGGGCCAGACGGTCTACGGCGGCGGCTTCGTCGACGCCTTCGTCGCGAGCTTCGGATCGGGTGGCGCCCTGCTCGCCGCGACCTACTACGGAGGGAGCGCCTCCGACCAGGGCCTCGCCATCACGCTCGGCCGGCAGGGAGACCCCCGGATCGTGGGCTACACCTCCTCGGCCGATCTACCCCTCGCGAGCGCCGTGCAGTCGACTCTCGGGGGATCGCAGGACGCTTTCGTCCTGAGCCTGCCGCCCAGCCTCGCGGGCCGGTTCATCGCGACCTACTTCGGCGGGGCGGGCTACGACGAGGCTTCGGGCGTCGCCACCGATCCGGCGTCGGACGCCATCGTTTTCGCGGGCTCCACGGAAGGGCTGACGCCCACGGCCGACGCGATCCAGCCGACGTTCGGGGGCGGCTCCTACGACGCCTTCCTCGCGACGATCGGCTATCCCGTGGGGGGTGGGATCCAGGGGCCCGCGGGAATCGCCCCGACGGTTCTCTATGCCACCTACATCGGCGGGGCCAGCGACGACAGTGGGTTCGCCCTCGCCGTCGACCCGCAGCTCCACATGATCCTCGCCGGAGAGACGCGCTCTGGGAGCTTCCCGACGACACCAGGCGTGTTCGACGCCACCTGCGGGAGCGACGGACTCTGCAACGGGATCTGGGACGGTTTCGTCACGAAGATCGGCGCGAGCCGGCCCTGTCCCAACACCTCGTTCACCGGCCCCGACGCCGTCGGCATCTCTCACCCGCCGCTCTCGGCCATCGCCGCCGGCGATCTGGGCACGCCCGACGGCTTCGACGACCTCGTCGTGACCACCCAGCAAACCGGCGCCACCGGCGTCCTGGTCCTCGAGAACCAGACCGACGGCTCTTTCAGCGCCCTCTTCTCCCCCGTACCGGGCGGCGCCTCTTCGGTCGCTCTCGGCGACGTGAACGGGGACGGCCGGCTCGACCTCGTCGTCGGGCGCGACGGCAGCGGCCAGTTCCGGAGCTACTCTTACACGAACGGCGGACCGTTCACGCAGCTCTCCGAAGGTCCGCTCCGCGCTGGAGTCTCGTCCCTGGCGCTCGCCGACGTGAGCGGAGACGGCGCGCTCGACCTCGTCTACGGCCACGGTACGGGCTACACCGTGGCCCTGGGCGACGGCACGGGCGGGTTCGGGGGCGCTCCCTTCGACCGGGCGACCTCGGCTCCGCCGGGCAAGGTCGGTTTCGTGGACACCAACCAGGACGGCCGGCCCGACACCCGGGCCGTGCGTGCGGGGCCCGCCCGCCCTGGACGGGCCCCC
>CAZXSG010001040.1:0-451 GCA_964643185.1 uncultured Holophagales bacterium | reverse complement strand
GGGTGCCGGGGCGGGACACCTTCGGGGGGGCCCTCGGGCTCGGCTCGGGACCCTGTTCGGCGCCCCCGGCCATCGACACCACGGCGGGGGATCAGCCTCGTACGTTCGCGACCGGCGACATGGACCGCGACGGATGGACCGATCTGGTCGTGGGGAACCTGGGCGCTGCGACGCAGGTCACGGTCTATCTGAACGACCAGACCGGCGGGTTCACCCCGGGCACTCACGTCACCGGGCTGCCGGCGGGCGTGACGGGCCTCGTGGTCACCGACTTCCATCGCGACGACTTCCTCGATTTCAACGCCGTCTCCTCGTCCACCGATCGCGTGTGGGGCTGCCGGGGCGACGGAGCGGGCACCTTCCCGGGCTGTGGCTTCAAAGTTCCGTCCTACGGCGTACCCGTGGGCATCGCCGCGGGCGACTTCCACGGCTACGGCAACCCCGAGTTCGC
>CAZXSG010001039.1:0-2187 GCA_964643185.1 uncultured Holophagales bacterium | reverse complement strand
AACAGCGACGCGACCGCGGCGAACGAGACCGCGGCGAAGTTCCTCATGTCGGCCGACGATGCCGAGGCGCTCCTCACCGGCAAGATCAGCGCGCCGAAGTACTTCATCGCCAGCGTCGTCTTCTAGGACCGGTCCGCGTGGACGCCGGAACACTCGTTCTCCTGCATCTCGTTTCACCCAAGGAGAAGTACTGGGGGCCCCTCAAGTCGCTGGGGCGGGCCGGGGTCACGCTCCGCGGGATCGAGGTCGAGGTCTTCGACGACTGGGCCCGCCAGTTCAAGGTCGCGGCCGATCTCGAGCTGGGCGTCGCGACGATCTTCGTGCCGATGCACCGCATCGAGAAGATGTTCGAGGACTCCCGAGTGGGAAGCGTCGGCAGCTACGCCGAGCGCTTTTTCGAAATCGCGGGGCGCGACGTACGTGAGTGCCTGGCTCCGGAGAAGACACCCAGTCTTCTGAACTAGGTCCGTTCTTCAGTTCTCCGGGGCCTCGTAGCCCGACACGTCGAGCGAGATCCGGATGGCGCCCGGCCCCGGTCCGTCGTTCCACACGGTGATTCCATGCGGACCGATGTTGACGGTCTGGGTCGCACGCGACGCCTTGGGCCCGAAGAACCTGGTCGCCGCGGCCGGAGGAACGGCCCCAGAAGCGGCAAGGCGCACCGTGCTTGCGGTTCTGTCGGCGAATGTAGCGGTCAGGTCGACCTGGACCGAGTACGCGCCAACAGGGACTCCGCAGTGCCCCTCGACAGCAATGTTCGTCTTGGTTCCCGGAAGGACATCGGAGCTCCAGAGCCTGCAGGGGGCCACAGGTACCTGTACCGCCTTGGGGAGGTGCAAGGGGAGGAACGCAGGTTCGTAGCCCGTCTCAAGGCGATGGGCTCCGAAGAAGATCCCCTGATCCCTGAGCAACGGGTTCTCGAGATAGGTGTACTCCGAAGTCGTCGGCGCCGTGCCCACGAGAGTGCCGTCGGTCCGCCAGATCGCAAGATGCCCGCTCTCGCCCGCCACGAAATAGGTGACTCGCCGCGCTTCCATGAAGGTGTGCGGCAGGGACGCACCCCGGCACACCCACGGGGTGGGGCCGCCACACCACACCAACGGGCCCGGCACGAGATCACCGAGAAGCTCCGCGCTCGAACCGTCTGTACCGAACGGCTCACCTTGGACCGGGCTAGGCCAACGCCCCCCTTGGAAGAGGAGCCTTCCATTCACCAACCCCCAATCTCCGAGAAGTCTCCCCCGGTCCCAATCGGTGAATAGGTGGACGCCGAGGGGGCGGGTCTGACCGCGTTCATCCAGAGCGAAGACGGAGTCCGGCCCGCTCGCGAGGAAGAGATGGCGACCTGCCGCCCCAACGATGAAGAGCGCACCATTGGGAGGCAGGAATCGAGTTCCTGAAGCCGTGCCATCCGTAACGAGGACGCGACGGTCCCAATAGTCGTGATCGCGGCCAATGGTGAGGGTCGCGATCCTTCCCAGGTATGGAACCGCGATATCCACGGGAGTGACTCCTTCGATTTCGAGCGTCCCATTTGCTGTTCCATCAGTCACCAGAAGACCCCCCTCCCAGCCGCCCAAGCCGAGAGTTCGGCCATAGACAGAGGATTGGAAGTAGAGCTTCGGAACGGAAGGCCCCGAGCTGTTGGCGATGATCGAAGACCCGAAATTGACTCCCAATCCGTCCCTCCTCCTGGCCAGGGACTCCTGGATTCCCGTGACCGGGTCGAGCGACACGAGGCTGCCATCTTCTGTCCGAAAGATGAGCCGTCCCCCAATCGTCGCGTTGTCGAGTGCGGTCAGCCCGTAGAGGAGTCTCCTTCGAACCAGCTCCACACCGCTTCCGTCCGTTTGATAGAGGTCCCAGAGGCCTCGCGCGCCGCGAGACATGAAGTAGACCTCGTTGCCGAGAGCCGTCAGCCCCTCCGGGTCGGAACCCGCAGGGCCGGGAACCAGGTCGGCGATCAGGCGGGTTCCAGCGGCAGTGCCGTCGCTCAGGAAGAGCTCTCGCCCGACCTCGGGGAGAAGCGCACTGAAGACCACACTCTTTCCCAGCGGAAACAGGGGCCCCGGGCTCGATCCTTCGGGCGACCGCAGCGGCGGGGTGCCGGGGTGGTCGGCCACGGCGTGGGCGGCCTCGCTCGAGGGCGTTCTCGACGCCGGCGCGACGCATGTTTCGGTCTACCCG
>CAZXSG010001038.1:0-2191 GCA_964643185.1 uncultured Holophagales bacterium | reverse complement strand
CCCCGGGCGACGCCGGCTGGACGAGGGGGTGCGAGGGGAGCGCGAACGTGCGGTCGGGCTTCGCCTTGTCGATCGCGAAGGCCCGCCGCGTGACGCCCAGCGTCGCGCCGAGCCTGAGGTGCGGCCCCACCGAGATGCCGGCGTTGAAGTTCCCAGCGAAGGAGAGGGACTTCACGCGCTGGGCTTCGTCTTCCTCACCGTTCACGAACACGGCATCGGAGCCGCGTATGAAGAGCCCGAAGATGTCGGCGCCCAGGCTCACGCTCGAGCCGAACGCGTTCGGGTCGTTGAACGAGCCCGCGACGAGGACGCCGCCGAAGAGGCCCTGGACCTGCTGCTTCTTCCCGCGGAAATCGAAGTCGTAGTAGTAGAGGCCCAGGATGGGCAGGGGGTAGTCGAGGCTGTCGTCGTAGAAGAGGCCGCCCGCGCCGTAGAGCTGGGCGGTCTTTTTGTCTTCCACCACGACGCGCACGCCCGTCTTGTCCTTCTCGAGGTAGCGCACGCCCTTCTCGGTGTCGCGCACCATCACGGCGTCGGACGAGAACGCCGTCGCCTTCGCCGTCTCGAAGTCCGCCGGGTCGAGGCGCACGTCCGAGAGCTGCGAGTCGCGCTCGAAGACCGTCGTGCGGGAGAACGTCTTCAGGATCCAGTGCCCGCGCGTGCGGGTGGGAAAGCGCATCGGCGGGCCGCCGTCGGTCGCGGGCACGAGCGTGAACTCGGAGATCTCGTCGACGGACTGCACCTCACCCGAGAGGCCCAGCTGCCGGGTCTCGGCGCGCACGAGCGCGAAGTCGTCCTTCGCCACGTGAACGCGCCCCTGGTAGAGGACCTTCTCCGTCGAGCCCTCGCGCGGAGCGAAGCGCAACACGTAGCAGCTCACGCCGTCGACGACGGCTTCCTTCTCGAGCTCGTAGCGGTAGCTGTCGTTGAACGTGAGCGCGAGCGGAACCTCGGTGACCTTCTCGGGCTGGATCAGCGGCAGCTCGGGGACTTTCTTGCCCTTCCACTTCACGCCGTTGAAGTACGCCTCCTGCCACAGCCAGTCGTAGCCCGCGCCCTTCTCGAAGAAGAACGGACCCGAGAGCGTGTAGTCGAGCGTCGTGGTGAGGTTCGCGAACCGGAAGTTGAGCGTCGTCTGGTTGCGCGCGGAGAGGCGCGACCAGCGCGCGTCGCGGGCGGTACGCCAGGTCTGGTGGCGCGCGAGGATCTCCTCGGCCGTGAGGCCGCGGACCGCGGTGACACCCGACGCGGCCTTGGTCGCGTCGGCCGGAGCCTTCTCTCGCGCGGTGAGCCTCACCGCGATCGAGCCCGTGGCTGTCGAGAGCGTGAGCGTGGGTCCATCCTTCGTGACCGGGATGTCGAACGCGCGGGAGCGGCCGGTCGCGAGCTCGGTGATCTCGGCCCGCGCGTACGACGGCGCGTCGAGGGCGAGGCTCAGGGGTCCGCGGGCGGGCGCGAGAGCGGCGTCGGTGGCGGGCACGACGACGAAGCCGCCGAGGTCGACGCCGGCGACGACGCGGAACGCGGGAAGGGGCGTACCCGCCGTCAGGGTCGCCGTCACGGCGCGTCCGTCGCGGGCCGCGTCGTCGTCGAGGAGGCGGCCGAGACGATCGAGAGCGATATCGGTTTCGGGTTTGCTCGCGAGCGGGGCCGCGACGTGCGGAACCCCGAACGCCGCGAGGCGTCCGGCGAGCGCGAGCAGCGCGTCCGGCGAGTCCAGCGAAGACACCCGCACGAGGAGCGGGCGTCCGAAGGAAAGAGCGTCCGCGGCGGCCCGAAGCGCTTCACCGCTGATGCGGGGCGATGCCGTGAGGCCGACGACGTCCACGAACGCCGTGATCTCCTCGTCGAGGACGCGTGAGGTGGCGGGCGCGAAGAGACCGTCCGGACCGGCTGCGAACACGAGCGCGATGCGCGCTTTCGGGCTCCGCGCGCGGACTTCGGCCGCGACCTTTCGGACGAGGAAGCGGCGGCCGGCGACGCCCGCGGCGTCGGCGGTCTGCTCGGGCAGGGCGAGGCCGACGAGGTCCAGCCCGGCCGAGGCCTCCAGCAGGCGTCCCAATCCGGGGACCAGCGATTCGGCGTTCGCGGCCTCGGCGGCGCGATCGGTGGCGGGCGCGGCGACCTCGGGCAGCGAGATCCAGAGCCCGGCCCTGCGGCCGGCGGCGTGCGCGTTCTTCACGAGGAGCCG
>CAZXSG010001037.1:0-2198 GCA_964643185.1 uncultured Holophagales bacterium | reverse complement strand
GAGCGCGCCCCGCCGCCGGTTCGCGGGATCGTGCGGGTCGGCGGCGGCGAGCGGCCGGTAGCCGATCCCCCCGGCCGGCCCCGACGCCCCCGGGGACCGCCCGGAGGCTTTCGAGGCTGACCAGCGCGGTGTGCGCCCGGCGACGGGCGCGGTCGAAGCTCAAGAGCACGTCGTCTGCCGTCATCACGCCGCCCGTATGGAAGCTGACGCCCTGCCGGAGCTTGAGGACCCACGTGTTCTCGTCGGGGTTCGACCACGACTCGGCCAGCGCGGGAACGACCTTCATCTGTCCGTCGAGGCCCACGACGCCCTCGTAGACGTTCGCGAGGACTTCCTGGGTCTGGGAGATCGTCCCGCCGCCGTGAGGATCCAGGGTCTCGGGGGGGCGATCCTGGATGCAGACGAGCTCCTGCGGCGTGCCGCGCGAGGCGGGAGGCCGGGAGCAGCCCAGCGTGAGAGCGACGGACAGGAGAACCCATCCGGAGCGGACTGGGCACGGCATGCCCGGAGACTAACGGATGTCGGACACCGAACGCGTCGCGAGCCAGAAGACGCCCGTGGCGAGAACCAGGCAGAGCGGGCTGTAGATCAACGTGTCGTTCGTCGCGAAGGCCGTACCGCGCACGCTCTTGAAAAAGCCCACGAGCCGAAAGTCTCCCACCGCGCGGAGCAGGAAGACGCCCCCCAGAACGAACGCCGCGAACCGAAAGAGCCCCGCGGGAACGAACCCGAACGCGAGGCCGGAGACGCCGAGCACCACGCACGCCGCGAGCACGAGCGCCCCCGCGACGGCGAGCGTGACTCCCGGTCCGGGCGTGAACGTCTTGCGCCCTTCGACCTCGGGGATGGCTGCCACGCCGCCCCACGTGCCTCCCGCGGCCCAGAAGACGTGGAGAGCCGCGAGGAAGAGGTACACCGCCGCGAGGCCGAGGGCGAAGGGGACCTTCAAGACGCCGCGACCGCCCGCGCCCTTCGCCGCCCCCAGAACGCCAGGGCCATCGCGAGGACGACGCCCGAGAGCGCGATCGCCTGCGAGGTCGAAAGGAGGCCGAAGAGGTCGCCGCGCGGGTCACCCCGGAACGTCTCGATGAGGAACCGGAGGATCGCGTAGCCGCCCAGGTAGCGCGCCAGCGTCTGCCCCGGGTAAGACCTCTTCTCGAAGGCGACGAGGAGCCCGCAGAGGACCAGCGTTCCGAGCGCCTCGTAAAGCTGTGTGGGATGGAGCGGGATACCCAGCGGCACGCCGACGCTCTCGTGCGCGAGGGGATTGGTGAACGTCACCGCCCACGGCTTCTCGCACATGCGGCCCCAGCAGCAGCCCGCGAGGAAGCACCCGATGCGCCCGAACGATTGCCCGAGCGCGACGACCGGGGCCGCCGCGTCGGTGAACGCGAAGAACCCGATATCGCGTTTCCGGAGGAGGACGAACGCTCCCAGGAGACCGCCGATGAGGCCGCCGTAGAAGACACCTGCCGAGCGCAGGAGGGAGAGGAAGCCCGCCCAGCTGGAAACGAAATGAGGCCACTCGACGAGGACGAGAAGGACCTTCGAGCCGACGAGGCTCGAGATCAGGATCCACACGGCGACGTCCACCGAGGTGTCGGCCGGGATGCCGAACGTTGGCGCGCGCCGCCGGAGCAGCCAGAGCCCGGCCAGGAAGGCCACGGCCATCATCAGCCCGTAGCTCGGGAGGCCGAAGGAGCCGATGCGGAAGATCTCGGGATGCATCAGGCCTGCTTGCGGATCGCCGTGGTGTTGACGTCGTCCTTTTCCGGGGAGTGCTTCCAGATGTCCCAGGCCAGGATGAGCACGCCCACGGTGATCCCGCTGTCGGCGACGTTGAACGTGGGCCAGTGGTGCGTGCCCACGTAGACCTCGAGGAAGTCGGTCACCGCGCCCTGCCTCACGCGGTCGATGAGGTTCCCGAGCGCTCCCCCCTGGATGAGCGCGAGGCCCGTCTGGAGGCGCGCGTCGGTCGCCCGTGCCTTCAGCGCGTAGGTGAGCACGAACAGGAACACGACGAACGCGACCCCCGTGAGAAAGAAGGCGCGCCAGGCTTCGGGGAGGTTCGCGAAGAGGCTGAAAGCCGCGCCCGTGTTCTGGACGTGCAGGATGTCGAAGAACCCGGGAATCACGTTGAAGCCCGTGTGGAGCGGAAGATGAGAGACCACCAGGTACTTCGTGAGCTGGTCGAGCAG
>CAZXSG010001036.1:0-2202 GCA_964643185.1 uncultured Holophagales bacterium | reverse complement strand
TCTCCTTCTCCTGGAACACCACCACGGCCTCGAACGGCTCGCACACCCTCTCGGCCCGCGCCTACGACGCCGCCGGCAACGTGGGCACGTCGGCCTCGCGCACGGTGACCGTCTCCAACACCACGCTCCCCCCGTCGCAGCTCCTCCTCAACCCGGGCTTCGAGTCGGGCAACGTGAACTGGACGGCCCCCGCGGGCGTCATCACGAGCAGCACGAGCCAGGCCGCCCGCACGGGCTCCTGGAAGGCCTGGATGGGCGGCAACGGCTCGGCCATCACCGAGACGATGTACCAGCAGGTCGCGATTCCCGCGTCGGCCACGAGCGCGACGCTCTCGTTCTGGGTCCGCATCGCCACCGCCGAGACGACCACCACGACGGCCTACGACACGCTCAAGGTCGAAGTGCGGAGCTCCACGGGCACGCTCCTCGCGACGCTCGCGACGTACTCCAACCTGAACAAGAGCACCACCTACTCGCAGAAGAGCTTCAACCTCACGGCCTACAAGGGCCAGACGGTGCGTGTCCAGCTCGTCGCGAAAGAGGACTCCAGCCTGGCGACCTCGTTCGTGGTCGACGACACGGCCCTCAACGTCAACTGAAGCTCCTTGGGGGAACCAGGGCCGGTTCCCCCAAAACCCCCTCCGAGCCAATCACTGATTTTTCCGGGTTTGCAGGACGGCGGCGCGAAGGGCGCCGCCGTTCTCTTTTCCACCCAGCCTTTTCACACCGCGATCCGCCCTTTTCCCGTACGATCGAGGGGCCGCGCGCCCGCGCGGTTCCAATTTCGTCCTAGGAGCCCTCCAAGATGTCCCACCCCCGCATCCGCCCCGCCGCCGCCATCGGGTTCGGCCTCGTTCACGTAGCCGCGCTCGGCATCCTCGTCCTCGACTTCACCTGGTGGGGCGTCGCGCTCTGCGTGGCCTCGTACTACCTCCGGATGTTCGCCATCACGGCGGGCTTCCACCGGTACTTCAGCCACCGCACGTATCAGCTCGGCCGGGTGTCGCAGTTCCTCATGGCCTTCCTCGGGCAAACCGCCGCGCAGAAGGGCGTTCTCTGGTGGGCCGCGCACCACCGCCACCACCACCGCTATTCCGACATGCCGGAAGACATCCACAGCCCCCGGCAGCGCGGCTTCTGGTGGAGCCACATGGGCTGGATCCTCGCCGAGGACTACGAGAAGGCCGACTACGCCCGCATCCCCGATTTCGCCAAGTACCCCGAGCTTCGCTGGCTGGATTCCAACCAGTTCCTCGCGACCATGGTCTACGCGCTCTTCATGTTCTTCGCGTTCGGGTGGACAGGCCTCTTCTACGGCTACTTCCTCGCCACCGTGCTCCTGTGGCACGGCACGTTCACGATCAACAGCGTCATGCACGTCTTCGGAAGGCGCGTCTACGCCACGAAGGACGACAGCCGCAACAGCATGATCTTCGCGCTCGTCACCATGGGCGAGGGCTGGCACAACAACCACCACCACTACCCCGGCTCGGCCGCGCAGGGCTTCCACTGGTGGCAGATCGACCCCTCGTATTACCTGCTCTGGCTGGGCGAGAAGGTGGGCCTCGTGAAGGGCCTTCGCCGCGTGCCGGAAAAGATCAAGGCCGCAGGGCTTCGGGCATTCGACGACGCCATGGATGCCGCGTCGAAAAATGTCCACGACCGGCTCGAGCAGCTCACGGCCCGCTGGGAAGAGCTGCGGGCCAACGCACGCGCCTCGGCCCATCAAACCATCGAAGACATGGAGGCCAAGCGGGTGCGGGCCGCAGAGCGTCTCGAAGGTCTGCAGGCCGACTACGCAGCCGCGTACGCGGCCGCGAAGTCGCGCGCGGGCGCGGCCGCAGATGAGAGGGTCGCGAAGCTCCGCAAGGACATCGAGGAGGCCCGCGCCCAGCTCGCCGAGCTGCTGGCCCGCCTCATCGAGGCCGCCGAAGCCGCGCTGAACGTCCCGTCCGGTCTTCCCGCCTGATCTTGTTCAGCCCTCCGGGCCGAGAAACGCCTCCGGCGCGCTCTTAACTTTCCCTGGGTTTCGCAACTGGAGAAAGAATCATGACGCTCGACGCTCTCTACGGCGACCACGTGGCGCTCCGGGCCGAGACGACCGGCAGGCTCCTCGCCGAGGCCGGCTTCGAGCGCCTCCTCATCCACTCGGGCAAGCCCTACACGTACTTCGCCGACGACAACGACGCCCCGTTCCACGCG
>CAZXSG010001035.1:0-2211 GCA_964643185.1 uncultured Holophagales bacterium | reverse complement strand
GTCTACGGAGTGCCAAGAAGGCTACCCAGGAGCAATCGCGGACGGTCGCGACGGCACGCCGCCTGCAGACCGCCACCGCAGAGCGGACGCTCGTGCTGTCCCTAATGCCACAAAACGCCGCTGAAGGAATAGCTTGGGGATTCGCCGAGGAGCGCGCTCAAGCCTACGCAACGAATGGTGAACGGGTAGTTCGTGACCTCGCCGCGTACGGCTACACGAATTCGCTTGCCACAGCGAAGTCGCCGCGCGAGGCAATCGATCGCATCTCCGAAGCGAGGGCCAAGGGTAAGGACACCATCGTGATCGTCGGCGAAGCGGCGGAAGGAGGGGCGCTGCGGGTTCCCGCCTCCGCCGAGCTGCTGACGGGCGACCTCCTTCGGGCCGCGGTAGGGGACGCGGTACTCGTCGCGTTGTCGTGCTCGTCGGAGGGGTTGAAGACGGACGGAGCGGGATTGAGCACCGTCGGAACCGTGTATACGGACCAGGTTCGTTCCGTCCTTCGCGTCATCTTCGATACCCGGCCCGCAGCTTCTGTAGCCGAATACCTCGACCTCCCGGTCAGCCCTGGTAAGGACCCGGTGGCGTCCGTCGCAGCGATCTTGGCCCGTATCATCCCGGATCTCGCTTCCGGCATGGGCCCTCGGCTGCCGATCCTGCTCATCCTGTCGCAGGGTGCCCCAACACCATCCCCAACTCCGATTGGACCCGAAACCCCACCATCCAACCTGCCGAGCCCGCTCGCGGTCGCGGCCGCAGGTGCACTGGGGGCCCTGGCCCGAGAGTTCTTTCGCTGGAAGCGCCTCACCGCACGCAAGCGTGCCGACCTCTTTCGCAAGCCGCGGTACTTCGGCATTTCGCTCGCTCAGATCGTGATCGCCAGCGCCACCGCTGCTCTGCTGCTTTCCACCTTCGATGGGCGCTGGGTGCTCGCTGTGGCCTTTACGTATGGAGCAGGACTGGAGGAACTCGTGAGACGCGCCGCAAAACTCGCGATCTGGACACCCGACGTGCCCCACGGCCCAGGAACACCCGACGTCGAACGCGGAACAGACGAAACGCTCTTGGAGTACCTTCGCTCGTGACGGGTGACCCGTTCGATCCCTTCTGTGAATGACCGGAGCCGCTGAGGTGTTCACAAGCAGGATCCCGAGGGCGCTCGCTCTCGGGATTCTCGCCCTCGCTACCGAGGTTGGGGCCTCAGGCGGCACGGTCGTGACACAGGTGGTGCGTGATGGCGTAGACATTACGCGCGACGTCCCGGACGCGACGCTGGTCTTCCTTCCGAATCCGCCTCAGGAGGGGTTCAGCAGCTTCAACAAGGAGAACGCCGTTCGTTGCGCTCTGACGGAGCCGTGCCGGGTGCCTCCGGGTTCGTACCGCGTCGAGATCGAGCACCCCCAGGTCGTTGCGGCCATCCGGCCGATGTTGACGGTCGCCTCGGTCGAAACGGAGGTGGCCTCGATTCGTGTGCACGTGATCGCGTCGGTATCGATCGAGCTTCCAGCGGGCGCGCTTCCCGCGGGTTCGACGCTGCAGGCCACAGACGAGAAGTCGGGAGAGATCTACTCGGCTCGGGTTGCCGCAGACGGCGCGCGGCTGAGCGCACCCGCGCGCCCGCTGCTCCTCTGCGGCCTCGATACGCGCCGCGCCCCGCTCCCGTGCACGAGGCTGCGACCGGGAAAGGACCGAGTTGTTCGGGTACCCGGTCTGCCCGATCCGCCGAGGGGCCGTGGGCAGGCTTTCATCGGCCTGCTGTACCCATCGGAGAACGCCAAAGACCAGGATGAGTCGCCCGCTCTCTCGTTCGCGACCCAAGGGTCGGTGGTCAAAGCAGACGTCGTGAGTCCGCGAGTGTCGGGCGGCTTCTATGGTGTCTGGCTGAACCTTCCAGTCGGCCAGGGGCAAGTGGCCTACGACTCGAAAGTTTGGGCGCTCGAGAAGCCGCTGAGCATCGACGTGCCCGAGCGGGGAATTGCGGTGAGAACGAAGATCCCGCTGGTTTCTCGCCCCACGCTCAAAGTGACCCTCGCCTCACCGGAGAAGCTCGGCGCCGGCCGGGTGAGCGTCGAGCTCTTCGCCTGTGGGGAGCAGGCAGACGAATCTCTGCCGCCACCGATCCCCGCGTGTTCCCGGGTCACCGGCCGGGAAGGCGAGCCCGCCGGCCAGTTCACGTTCTCCGGCCTGCGGCCGGCTCTCTATGGAGTGAGGTGG
>CAZXSG010001034.1:0-2213 GCA_964643185.1 uncultured Holophagales bacterium | reverse complement strand
ACGCGCTCCGGAACCGACGATCTGAAGGGAACCGTGTTCGGCTTCTACCGCTCGGACGCGCTCCGCGCGCAGGGCGCCCTCGAGACGGGGGAGGCCGACTTCAACCGCACGCAGCTCGGCTTCACGGTCGGCGGCCCCATCGTCAAGGACGCGACCCACTTCTTCGTTTCGTTCGAGCAGGTGAACGCCAAGAACGTCCTGCCGTTCCGGCCGGGCGGCGCGTTCGCGAGCACGGCGCGGGACGTCTCCGCTCCCACGAAGCAGTCGCTCGGCTACCTCGGCCTCGACCAGAAGGTCGGGGAAAGCAGCCGGCTTCTCGCCCGGGTCGACGTCGAGCGCTATCGCGAGGACAACTTCCGCGTCGGCGGCGTCGTGGATGTGTCGTACGGACAGGAGCTCCAGCGCGACAACCTCAACGCCTCCCTCGGCTTCGTCTCCGTGCTCTCCCAGAACACGACGAACGACGTTCGCGTCCAGGGCGGCAAGCGGAAGTACTTCGAGCCCACGAACACCAACGGCGTCGCCGAGTGGTTCACGAGCGGCGTGACGCTGCAGCGCGGCGGCAACATCCTGGGCGACCTTCTCGGCGAGGGGACGTTCTTCGAGCTGCGCGACACGCTCACCCACCAGATCGTGACGGGCACGGCGTCCCACGACATCAAGGCCGGCATCTCGATCCAGTCCGTCAAGGACCGCTCGATCATCGACACGTACGCGACGGGGCTTCTCCTCTATGCGGGTGACGTCGCCGCCAACCCGACGGTCTTCCTCTACGGCGAGGGCTCGAGCGACGTGAGCGTCAAGACGCAGCGTTACGGCATCTTCGTGCAGGACGACTTCCGCCCCGTTCCCAACGTCACGGTCAGCCTCGGCGTCCGCTACGACCTCGACACGAAGGGCAACAACCCAGATCAGACGTTCCCGCAGTCGCCCGAGCCACGCAGCAAGGACTCCAACAACATCCAGCCGCGCCTCGGCTTCTCGTGGGATCTCTCGAAGGACGGCCGGTTCGTCGCGCGCGGCGGCGCGGGCATCTTCACGGGCCGCTATCTCCTCGTGCCCGCCTTCCAGGAGCTCTCGTTCAACGGCGTGACGGGCCGCAGGCTGCGCACGCGCGTTTCCCTTCCGGGTCTCGCGATCGACCCGGCCAATCCGTTCAACACCGGATTCCTGCTGCCCTCCATCGATCTCGCCCTCCTCGACGGCAAGGTCGAGGCCCCCGAGGCCCGGCAGGCCAGCCTCGGCTTCACCGCGCGCCTCGGCAACACCGGCCTCTACGCCGACGTCGAGGGCATCTACGCCAAGGGGAAGAAGGAGATCGTCATCTACGACGCCAACTGGCGCGGGAACGCGGCTCCGGGACGCCCCAACGCGGCGTTCGGCCAGATCAACAAGTACAGCAACGACGGGCGCTCGGAGTACAAGGCGCTCGTCCTGGCGCTCAACGGCAACCTCAAGGGCGGACATCTCGTGACCGCCTCCGCGACATTCGGCAACAAGAAGAACATCTCCGACGACTTCAGCCCCGAGTTCCCCACGGGCTATCCGTCGGATCCCGCGAACCTCGAGGCCGAGTACGGCCGCGCCCGCTCCGACGAGCGCTTCCGGTTCGTGCTCTCGGGCGTGTTCCGTCTGCCCCTCGGCTTCACGGCCGGACCGATCTTCGAGTACGGCGCCGGCCAGCCCTGGACGTCCCGCTACGGCTACGACTTCAACGGCGACGGCAAGACCGGAGATCGTGAGCCCGGTGTCGAGCGCTTCGGCGAGGACGGCCCCGCGTTCCGTCAGCTCAGCCTCCGCATCACGAAGGCGTTCAACCTCGGCCCCGTGACGCTCGACGTCATCGCCGAGGCGTTCAACCTCCTCAACACGACGAACTACGACGTGACCTCGATCGACAACTCCAAGTACTTCTCGGGACCGACGCTCGCGGCACCCACGCGCGCCTACGTCGCGAACCCGAACTACGGGAATTACAGGGCCACGCTCTCGCCCCGCGAGATCCAGCTCGGCGCCCGGGTCTCGTTCTGACGATGGGAATCGAGACGGGACTTTCCGGCCGCGTCGTCGTCGTCACGGGCGCGGCCGCGGGGATCGGCCGCGCGACGGCCCTTCGCTTCGCCCGTGAGGGCGCCATCGTCGAGGCCTGGGACCGCGACGCGGCTCGGGGTGAGGAGCTGGGCAAGGACCTGGGTTCCGGCACGTTCCGCACG
>CAZXSG010001033.1:0-2214 GCA_964643185.1 uncultured Holophagales bacterium | reverse complement strand
CCAGATGCCTGGCGGGCTCTTCGACGTGGCCGTCTTCTTCGGACGCGAAGGCGGCGGCTTCGGCAACCCGGTCTTCGCCGCCCGGGACCTGGCGCTCGCGAAGGGGGATCTCTCGATCGAGCGTTCTCTCCTCGTCGTGACCCCGGATCTCACGGTCGAGGACGTGAAACGGTTTCGCTGGGACGTCCGCGTGGACGCGTTCATCGATGCGGACCTCGATGCGGCGGGCGAAGGCGACGACGGCACACCCGTCGATCCTTCCGGCCGGCCGCGCGCCAGGGTGTGACCGGCGAGGATCCGGGCCTGCAAGTGGGGCTCCGCGCCATCGGCGCTTCGCATCCCCGGCGGATCGGGGTGCTCGTACCCGGGGCGTTCCCCGGAGTGCCGTCGTATCGCGTTCCCGAAGGCCTCGCGATGCCGGCCGTGGGAGCCCGCGTCGCCGTTCCATTCGGCCCCAAGCTCGTCACGGCGGTCGTCTCCGATCTCGCCCCGCCGCTCGCCCCCGAAGGCGTGAAGGAGCGAGACCTCGTCGCGGTGCTCGACGAGGAGCCGTTTCTCACCGCAGGCTTGGTGGCCGTCCTGCTCCGCGCGTCGCGCTACTACTTCGCTCCCCCAGGTGAGCTGCTCCGGGCCGCTGTTCCCGCACGGCTCCTCACGGGCGCCGAGGCCGTCTACGTTCCGACCGACCTCGCCGTTGGCGCCCGGAGGAACGACCGGGAAACCGCGATCCTCGGGTTCCTGCTCGAGACAGGCCGCGCGAGTCTCTCCGAGCTGGCGAAGGCGCTCGGCTCCCGGGGTCTCCTGGCCTCTCTGAAGGCCCTCGCGGGCGACGGGCTGGTGCGCATTCCCAGTGAATCGGCCCGTTCGTCGCGCGCGCCGCAGGTGCGGACGCTTCGCGCCTCGGGCGGGTTCGACCCGGCCCGGCTGCGGGGTCCGAAACAGAAGGCGCTTTTCGCCCATCTCGTCGCTCTCGAGCGATCGGCCGGAATGGCCGAGCTGAAGGGCGAGGGCTTCACGCCCGGTCTCGCCGCGGCCCTCGTGAAGGCCGGGGCGGCGACCTTCGGTGTCGAGGAGCGGCGCGCCGACCTCTCCCGTCATGTCGGGGCGGCGCGGCCCAACGAGCGCTTCCGCTTTACCGAGGCGCAGGGCGCGGCGATCGACGGCGTGTCGGTGGCGCTCTCGGAGGGGGTCGAAGCCTCGTTCCTCGTCTACGGCGGCACCGGCAGCGGCCAGACCGAGGTGTACCTCGCCCTCCTCGAGAAGGCCCGCGCGATGGGGAAGAGCGGCATCCTGCTCGTGCCCGAGATTGCGCTCGCGCCCGCGCTCGTGCGCCGGCTCCTCGGCCGCTTCGGCGACCGCGTGTCGCTACTCCACAGCGCTCTCTCGCAAGGCGACCGGGCGTCCGAGTGGGAACGGGCGCGCAGGGGAGAGGTCGACGTCGTGGTGGGACCCCGATCAGCCATTTTCGCGCCGCTCCCGAACCTGGGCCTCGTGGTCTTCGACGAAGCGCACGAGGGCGCCTACAAGCAGGCCGAGCGGCCGCTCTACGACGAGCGCGACGTGGGCCGGGCTCGGGCGCGCGACGAGAACCTCGTGCTCGTGTTCGGCACCGCGACACCCTCGATGGAGCTGGAGCGGCCGGCGAGAGAGGCGCGACTGCCCCGGTTCACGCTGCCGTCCCGGCCGGAGGGCCGCAACCGCGCGGCGGTCGAGGTGGTGGATCTCCGCGGCGAGGCCGCCCGCAAGGGGGACCACGGCCGAATCCTCATCGCGAAGAGAACGCAGCAGATCCTCGAGGCCTCCCTCGGGCGCGACGAGCAGATCATCCTGCTCCTCAATCGCCGGGGCTTCTCTCCGTCTCTTCTCTGCCGCGCGTGCGGTGAGGACTTCCGCTGCCGAAGCTGTTCCGTTGCCCGCACGTACCACCGATCGGGCGAGCGCCTCATCTGCCACTACTGCGGCGACCTCATTCGCCGTCCCGTCGCCTGCCCGAAGTGCGCCTCGGAGGTGCTGCATCCCGTGGGCTTCGGAACGGAACGGCTGGCGGAACGCTTCGAGGAGGCGTTTCCCGGGGTCTCCTACGCGGTCCTCGATCGCGACGCCGCGGCCCGCCGCGGCGGGGCCGCCGGGGTGCTCCACGATTTCGAGACGGGCCCCGCACGGGCGCTTCCCGGCACGCAGATGGTGGCAAAGGGACCAGAATACCCGAAACCC
>CAZXSG010001032.1:0-2218 GCA_964643185.1 uncultured Holophagales bacterium | reverse complement strand
TACAGCTCGGCGCGCGGCTCGGGACAGACGTACCCCGCCGTGACCGAGACGGTCTTGAGCCCGGCTTCACGGCAGGCGCGGGCCACGTCGAGCGCGTACTCGTGGAAGACGGTGGGGTCGTTGTAGGTGAAGGCAACGCTCCGCGAGCCCGTCGCGAGCGCCGCCTTCACGATCGCCTGAGGCGAGGCCTCGGCCGCGAGCGTCGCCGTCTCCCGCGACTTGCTGATGTCCCAGTTCTGACAGAACCGGCAGCCCAGGTTGCAGCCTGCGGTGCCGAACGAGAGCACGGGCGTGCCGGGCAGGAAGTGGCTGAGCGGCTTCTTCTCGATGGGGTCCACACAGAATCCGCTCGAGCGGCCGTAGGTCGTGAGGACGATCTGTCCGCTCTGCCGGGCCCTCACGAAACAGAAACCGCGCTGCCCCTCGTGGAGCTTGCAGAAGCGGGGGCAGACGTCGCACTGGACGCGCCCGTCGGGAGTGACGTGCCAGTACTTCGTCTTGGCGGCTCCCGGAAACGGCAGGCTGGACACCCCGGAACCCCGAGCGTCGACATCCATAGGGTCGCCTCACGAGAACGATAGGCCCAGGCGCGGCGGAACGCACCGCCAATCTTCCGTCCCCGCCTGTGCCAGCGGTGTTCCAGGGTTGTTCCAGGAAACGTCCCGAGCCTGGGTTCCGCAGCGGGCTTCTTTCTTAAGTTGCTCATTACAAACGACTTGAATGCCTGTTACGAGTTGGCCCCCGGCTTGCAACAGAGAGGGTGCGAGGCAAACATGAAAACCTTCCGAATCCTCCCGATTCTCCTCGGCCTTCTCGCGGCGAGCACCGCCCCCGCCGAGATGCTCCAGGGACGGGTGCTGGCCGGCGGTCAGGGCCCGATGCAGGGCGCCGTGATCTCCCTCCACGAGGAAGGTGTCGTGGGCGCGGTCGAGACCGCACTGGCCGACAAACAGGGCTGCTTCGCATTCGAGGGCCTCAAGGCCGCCGAGCCGGGCCGCTACATGATCATCGTCGCCGCTCCCGAGTTCCGCCCCCTCGTGTGGCGCGTCGCATCCGTCGAAGGACGCGCTCTCCTCGTGAACCTCGTCCCCGCCAGCGCGTCCGATCGCAGCCGCGTGGTGAGAACGGCCGCGGTCGCCTGCGGCAACTGAGCCCGGCCTCCTCTGGCACGGGCCTGGCTTGCCAATCGGGGGCACAGTGGCGGAAGGTGGCTTCCGCGACACAGTGACACACCCCGGACGAGGAGCCAGGCCGTGACGAACAGAATCCCGAACTCCAATCTCCTGATCGCCGCCCTTCTGGGTTGGTCCACGGTCGCGCCAGCGGCCCCCGCCCCCACGAAGAGCCCGGACCATTTCGAGGTGCAGAACCTTGGACGCGGCGTGTACGCGGCGATCCGCAAGGAGCCGCCCGGTCTCATGTTCGACGCGAACGTCGTCTTCATCGTGAACGACGCCGACGTCGTGGTCGTGGACACGAACATGACGCCGTCCTCGGCGACGCGCGTTCTGGCGGCCCTGCGGAAGATCACGAAGAAGCCCGTCCGCTACGTCGTGAACACGCACTGGCACGACGACCACATCACCGGGAATCAGGTCTATCGCAAGGCGTTTCCGGGCGTGGAGTTCATCGGCCAGGCGACGACGCTCGAAGACGCGCCCACGGTGGGCGCCTCGAACCGCAAGGAGCTCCTGAAAGAAGGACCCGGTTTCGCGGCGTTCATCAGGGAATCGGTTCAGAAGGGAAAGAGCCTCGCGGGCCAGGACCTCACACCCGAGGAGCGCACGGCCTACCTGAGCGACGTGGAGCAGGCCGAGCGGTATTTCAAGGAGGCGCCGGGCGTCACGATCGTCCCTCCCACGATCGTCGTGAACGACCGCCTCACGATCCTGCGCGGCGAGCGCGTCATCGACATCCTGTCGCTCGGAGCCGCCCACACCCGCGCCGACCTCGTGGTGCACCTTCCCAAGGACGGCATCCTCATCAGCGGGGATCTGGTCGTCTGGCCCATCCCGCTCGTCGGCTCCACGTCGTATCCCGCGAGCTACGCCGGTGCGCTCACGAAGCTCCTCGCTCTCGGGCACGAGGTCCTCGTACCGGGCCACGGCCCCGTGCTGCGCGACAACGGCTACGTCATCCAGGTCCAGCGGCTCCTCGAGAGCCTCGTCGCGCAGACGGGCTCTGCCGTGGGCCGCGGGGAAACCCTCGAGCAGGCCCG
>CAZXSG010001031.1:0-2219 GCA_964643185.1 uncultured Holophagales bacterium | reverse complement strand
GATTCCCTTCCTTAATTCTTTTCGCTCGTACTTCGATCGATATCGTTACACTCGTGCACGTTTGCGTGGGCCTGACGAAGATGCTTGAAAAAGCGAGGGGTCGATGGCTCAGATTGACGTTTCCCAATTGCTCTCAGGGAACGCGAGAGGGTCTCGGCAAACCCCGCGGCGACTGGGGGAGACCCCTCTCCCGAAAGCGGCAGCACGGCGACCGAGGCAACCGTCTTCTCGACGGCGCGGTTGCCGCCGAGCACATACGCGACACCGATTCCGAGCGCGAGGACGCCCGCGACGATCCAGAGGATCCGCAGCATCTTCTCGGGACCCGCACCGCCGTCGACGTCGTCCGGATCAGCCATTCTTCCTCCGGTATCCCGTGCGCCGCGTGATCCACGAGACGACTCCCGGAACGACCCGGTTGAGCCCCAGGAAGACCCGCAGCATGAAGGGCGCGGTGATCGTGCGGTCTTCGTCGCGCACGCCCGCGACGAGCGCATCGGCGGCCTCTTCGGGCGTGAGCGTGGGGACGAGCTTCGAGATCTTCGGTACGCGCTCCTCGGAGCCCGCGTTCGTCGTGAAGTAGTCGCTCGAGACCTTGCCGAACGTCGCGAGCGTGGCTCCCACGCCGGTGCCCGCGAGGTCGGCCGTGAGCGCCTCATGGAATCCGCGCATCGCCCAGCGGGCCGCGGCGTAGGCCGTCGCGCCGGGCCAGGCGATGAAGCTCACCGGCGAGGTGACGTTCACGATGCGGCCCGAGCCCCGCGCGAGCATTCCGGGGAGCACCGCGCGGGTCACCCAGAACGCCGCGAAGTACGGCGCGGCCATCATCGAGACGACCTCCTCGGGCGGCGTGTCCTCCGGTGAGAGCCAGCGCCCCGCGCCCGCGTTGTTCACGATCACGGAGGGCACACCGGCTTCGGCAAGAACCCGCTCCATCGCAGCGGTCACCGCGTGGAGGTTCGAGAGGTCCACGGGCACCGCGAGCGCCGTTCCCCCGGCCGCGCGAACGGAATCACACACCTTCTCGAGCTCGGCCTCCCGGCGCGCGAGGAGAACGACGCGCGCGCCCTCTCGTCCGAACGCCACGGCCGTCGCCGCGCCGATGCCGCTGGACGCACCCGTGACGAGGACGGTCTCTCCGCGCAGGTTCATGAGCGAGGCGATCGTACCTGCCCCGGTCAGCCCTCGGTGAGAACGGTCCAGCGGATCGTCACGGTCTGGGCCAGGCTGTGCGCCACCACGAGGAGCTTGGCGTAGAGGGTGGTGTCGCCCGGGCGCTCGATGCGCACGACGTAGATGTGGCCGACCTTCACCGGCACCGAGGCATTCGGCTTGGGCGTGAGGAGCCGCTCGTGCTCGTGGAGCGGCTGAAGGTCGCGCTCGCCCTTCCGCACGAGGAGCCTGCCGTCCTTGAGCGCGATGGACACGAAGCCCTGTCCGTTGCCCACGGATTCCCGATAACCGTAGCGGGTCGCCAGCTCGAGCGGGGTGCCGAGATCGACGATCGCGCCCTTTTCCAGACCCTGGATACCCGTGACGAGCTGGTCGGGCAGCGTGCGCAGCGACAGGTGGCTACAGACGTTGACGACGCGCTGGTTCGAGATGGCCGTGCCGTGGCTGCCCGTCGTCAGACAGAGCGTGTTCGCGAGCGCGTCGAGGCCGTAGAGCGTCGTCACGGTCTTCAGGTCATCCGCCGCGGCCGGACGGGCGACGGTCAGCGCGAGGGCGAATCCGAGAAGGGCGCCCCTTCTCACGGCGTCTGGGTCATCGTCTGGCCGGGCACCGTGATGCTGATGACGCCGCCCCAGTTGCACATGCACTTCGACGTGACGTTCAGCGCGGGCATGTTGTTGATCGTGAGGCCCACGGCGCCGGGAGCCCACGGCGCCACCGTGACGGGAATGCAGGGCATCGGCGTGAAGACCCCGAGCGCCGCGGCCGTGGCCGAGATCACCATGGGGTTCGTCGGGGACATGCACATCCCGAACGGAGGAATGTTCGCAATGGGCATGAAGTCCATGATCGTGCCCGCGGGCGGTCCGCCCGCCGTCACGGGGATGCCCTTGGGAATCACGATGAGCGAGCTCGGCGCGGCGCCGAACGTGCAGAGGAGAGTCGCTCCGGTCGTTACCTGCATCGTCATGGCGGGGATTATCCGCCTGAGCTCGCAGACCCGGAAAAAGCAGCGATTGCCCCGCCAGGGGTGTCTGAGGGGGGCG
>CAZXSG010001030.1:0-2221 GCA_964643185.1 uncultured Holophagales bacterium | reverse complement strand
CAATACCTGGGCGACCTCGAGAAGATCCGGACGGCCGCGGGGCACCAGCTCGCTCTCGTGAACGGAATCCTGGATCTCTCGAAGATCGAGGCGGGCCGCATGGACCTCCACGTGGAGACGTTCGGGGCAGAGAAGCTGGTCCTCGACGTGGCCGCCATCGTGAAGCCCCTCGTGGCGAAGCGGGGAAACCGGCTCGTCGTCGACTGTGCGGCCGGCCTCGGCGAGCTGTCGACGGACGAGACGAAGCTCCGGCAGAGCCTGTTCAACCTTCTGTCGAACGCGGCGAAGTTCACCCAGGGAGGGACGATCACGCTGCGGGCCGAAGCCGACGGCGATGGGGTGGTCCTCACGGTCTCGGACACGGGGATCGGCATGACGCCCGAGCAGCTCTCACGGCTCTTCACGCCGTTCGTGCAGGCGAGCGCCGAGACGTCGAAGACGTACGGGGGCACGGGGCTCGGCCTCGCGCTCACGAAGCGGTTCGCCGAGCTCATGGGGGGCACGGTGTCGGCCGCGAGCCGTTCGGGCGAGGGCACGACGTTCACGCTCCGCATTCCGCGAACGACGACCTGAGCGTCTCGGTGCGTATGATGATCGAATGAAGCAGCCCGATCAGGTCGTGTGGCCCGTTCTCGCTCTCGCCACCCTGTTTTCCGGCGTCGCTGTGGGCGGGGATCTGAAAGGACCCACGGGGGCCTGCGAAGCGGGCGGAACGCTCCGAATGACGTACTCCGCCGGATTCGGACCCAAGATCGAAGCCAAGGCCAAGGTGACGAGCTCGAACACGGCGGCGGCGACGGTGCCGGCCGAGATCTCGATCCGTTCGAACCAGAACACGACGTTCGACGTGACCTGCCGGGTCGTGACCGCCCAGACGGTGGTGACGATCTCCGTGGACGAGATGGCCGACTCGGCCAAGGTCAAGCCCGAGACGGCCACCATCGTCGTCAATCCGCCGCCCTCGGGCGCCAGCGAGACGCTGGGACCCCGGGTGAACGAAGGGGGGACGATCACCGGTCGCGTCGTCATCTTTCGGGTGGCCGACATCGGTGGCGTCGAGGTGACGTTCGCGACCTCTCCCCCGGGCTACCTCGAGATTCCGGCGGTACGGGTCGCGGGCGGTCAGGCCCGGACGGAGGCGGAGTTCCGGGTGAAGGGAAAGAGGGCGCAGCGAAACACGAGCGTGACGATCACGGCCGCGACGCCGTCGGGCCTTCCGGGCGCCAAGACCGCGACGGTCGAGGTGCTGGCGCCACCGGAGCCGGTTTCGTTCGTCGCGACGCCCACGGGCGGGCGGGTCACGCTGTCACGGGCCGTGTTCGTTCCGTCGACGCTCACGCTGACCACGCGCCCCGCGGGCCTCGCGTCCGTGCCTGCGACCGTCGTGGTGCGAATGGGCGAGTCCTCCGCCGACGTCGCCGTCACGGCGATCCCGCCCGTTCCGGTGGAGCCCACGGAGATCACGGTCGTCGCGCAGGGGCCCACGGCGTCTGCCGAGCTGAAGACCTCGGTCGCCTGGAACGGAACCATCACGATGGTCGACTCGACGAAGCCGGGTCCGCCCTACACGGTCATCGCGGGAACGACGAAGCGGTTCAGCATGAGAGCTAACCCCCCCGTGCGGACGCCCCTCCGCATCGACCTGTCGACTGCGGTCCCCGCGTTGCGGGTTCCAGCCTCGGTGACCATCGATCCGGCCCGCAACAACGCGGCGGTGGATTTCGACATCACCGCGCAGAGCGGCGCCGCGCGCGACGTGGGCGACGTGCTGGCCACCGCGAAGGGCAAGCGGGGCGGCGCGCAGATCATCGTCGATCCCCCGCGCTGACGACATGGGCCTGCCTCCGGGTCAACGCGCCATCGAGGGCTTTCCCCGTTTCGGCCTTACCCGCTTCGCCGCGCGCTTTCCGAAAGACCCCCACCGCGTCACGCTCGAGGCCGGCGGCGAGGTCGAATCCGCGATCGACGTCACGGCCGCGCTCTCGGGGCTGCCGCGCGTCGAGCAGCTTTCGGATTTCCACTGTGTGACGACGTGGAGCTCGCGGTCGCTGCGTTGGGCCGGGATCCGGTACCGGGACTTTCACGAGAGCGTGATCGTTCCCGAGGTTCGTCCGAAGCCGTCGGCCACGTTCGTCGTGCTGAAGGCCTCGGACGGAGGGCGCACGATCCTGCCGCTCGAGCACCTTCTCGCGGAGGATGTGCTCCTCGCCGACACCCTGAA
>CAZXSG010001029.1:0-2221 GCA_964643185.1 uncultured Holophagales bacterium | reverse complement strand
CCTGCGACGACGTCCACGTCCTCGGGCCTCAGGCCGCGCTCGCGGAGGATCGACAGCGCCCGCGGTCCGGCCCGCAGCGTGAGCGACGGCGTCATGTGGCTGTGCCTGAGGCGTGGCGGGTTGCGAACTCCCGCGTTCGAAGGTAGCGTCGCGCAAACACCATGTCGTCTCCGCCTCCCTCGGGATCGCCCCCGGCTGGGCGCCCGTCCGACCGCTGGAAGATCGCCCAGTACGGCGGCGGTGTCGAGGTGCTGGATCGCATGGAGATTCGAAACCGCCTGCGGCGCGGGGACCTGGACGACTCGGTCGAGGTCTGTCGCGAGGGCACAGACATCTGGAAGCCGCTGTATCAGGTGCCCGAGCTCGCGCGCCTTGCCGCCACGGCGACTTCGGGCGCGCTGCAGGCGCCCGGCGCCAGGCCCCCTGCCCCCCGGCCCGCGACGGGAACGCACGTCCGTCCGGGCTCGGGGGCCGTCCCGAAGCCCGTCGCGGAGACGCCGGAGCGTCCGGCCACCGTGACGTTCCTGGTCGTGATGAGCGTCGTGAGCGCCCTGCTGTCGTTCGCCGCGGACATCTTCATCACCCGCATCGAGGCGGTGCTCGGCACGAAAGACCTCGCGGCCGATGAGAGGGCGTTCATCGTGGGGAGCGGCGTCGTCTCCCTGATCCAGGCCGCGGGTCTCTTTTTCCTGAAGCCCTGGGGCCGCATCCTCATGCTCATCACGTCGGCGATGTCGGCCCTCGCGGTCCCCGTGGGAACCATCTGGGCGGCGCTCGTGATCCGCTACCTCCTCCACCCCGGGGCCGAGGCGTTGTTCTCGGGCAAGAAGCCCGCGGAGCGCACCCCGGTCGAAGCGGGGGACATCGAGCGGCTCGCGGAGGAGCGCTCCGGAACGCTGGGTTGTCTGGGCGCGCTCACGGCCGTCGGGGGTCTGGCCATCCTCGCCCTCTACTTCATGCTCGCTCCCATCTACGCGAAGCTGGGCGGAATGGAGCCTCAGCTCGTGTCGCAGAGGCGCATCGAGGCCCTCGCGAAGGCCGTCGAGAGCTACAACCGCAAGGGCATCGGATATCCGGAGGCGACCTCCGTCGAGACGCTCCGGGCTCTGCTCACCCGGGTCTCGATCGAGGTGCCCGAGACGAACGACGGCTGGGGCCGGCCCTTCGCCTACCAGGGCACGGCCTCGGGCTACGCGTTCGGGAGCGCGGGGGCCGACGGGCTCTACGAGGAGCAGGACCTGCGCGGCTACGCCCGCGGCGCGCCGCAGGGCCTCGACGGGGACCTCGTGTACGTGAACGGCGAGTGGATCCGGGGGATCCCGCAGGGCCGGAAGCGGTGATCAGTCGAGGACGCGGCGGCGGACCGTGACCTCGCTGCCCTCGGCCACGACCTCGGAGACCGGGGCCTCTTCGTTCAGAAACGCCCACTGTGGACCGTAGAGCAGGCCACAGTCGACGTTCCGCGTGATGCTCGAGACGGGATACGTGCGCCAGCGCGGATGAACCACGTGATACGACGCCCGCCGATCCCCGCGGGCCTTGCCGAAGCCCCAGTCCTGCTCCTTGAGGAAATGCGCGAGCGTGTCCTCCGCCGGGAACGCGGGCTCGCCCGAGAACGTGAACGCGATCGACAGGTCGGTATCCCGATATCGGATTCGGTGCGTCCGCGTGCCCGGCCGCGACTCCAGACGGTAGGGGAGTGACAGGTAGGGCTCGTCGTAGATCCACCGTGCGACGGCCGCGACGGGGAACCCCGGGACGAGCTCGCGCACGAACGAGACCCCCCGCCGCGCGGGCGTCCGGGTGACGTCCTTCACATAGAAGCGCAGGTTCCATTCGGGAAAGCGCCGGTAGGGCCAGGCGGGAATGCCGAAGACCGAGGTCTTCTCGAACTCGAAGACGACGAGGCTCGCGAGAGCCTGGCCGCGCCAACGATCGGGCTCCGTGCCTCTCGGGAGGTAGGGGGCGAGGACGTCGTCGGGCACCGCGAACGTCACGAGGGCGAGCGTGCGCCATTCGGCGGTCATGAAGATTCCGGGATCCTTCGGCATGAGACGGCGTTGTATCAGCTATGGTGCGCGCCGTGGACGAACCTCCGCCCCAGGGACGCCTCGCTTTCCTCAACGTGTCGAACGGGGGCGTGCCGAAGCGCCCCATTCCGGCCGCGGTCGTCACCGTCGACGGCATCCTCGGCGACGTGCAGTCGAACCGGCGCTACCAC
>CAZXSG010001028.1:0-2221 GCA_964643185.1 uncultured Holophagales bacterium | reverse complement strand
GGCCCGTTCGAAAGAAAGAAGCCGGCGAACGGCCGCCCGTCCGCGGCGCCGGGATCGAGAAGCGTCGCGGCCGGCGTCTCCGCGGGAAAGACCGTGACGGCGAAGCCCTCCTCGGTGAGGAGCTTCAGGATGTTCGTCTTGATGCCGTAGTCGATCGCGGCGATGCGCGGCCGGGCGGCGTCGGCGTGAGCCGCAGGCTGGAAGGCATAGGGGACACGCGTTCCCACCTCGAGCGCGAGCGACGCTCCGGCCATCGTGGGCTGGCTGCGGATCTCCTCGAGCAGCCGGGCCCGCGCCTCGTCGCCTTCGTGCACCGTGCTGATCGCCCCCCGCAGCACGCCGCCGCTCCGCAGGTGCCGCACGAGCGCCCGTGTGTCCACGCCGTGGATGCCCACGACACCGGCCTCGGAAAGCGCCTCGTGAAGCGATCTCTTGCCGCGTGGGTTCGAGAACGTCTCGGGAAAATGCCGCCCGGCGAAGCCGGCCACCTGGATGCGTGAGGACTCGCCGTCCTCGTCGTTGAGGCCGTAGTTGCCCACGTGCGAGGCCGTCATCACGACGATCTGCCCGCGATACGAGGGATCGGTGAGCGTTTCCTGATAGCCCGAGAGGGCCGTGTTGAACACGACCTCGCCGAACGCCGTGCCGGCGCTGCCGGCGCTCGTGCCTTCGAACGCGCGGCCGTCCTCGAGGAGGAGGACGGCTTTCAAATCGTGCGCCCCATGGCCCGCGCGATGGGCCCGACCTCGGCCATGAGCTCCGCGAACATGGCCGGTGTGAGGGCCTGAGGCCCGTCGGAGAGGGCCTCCTGGGGCTTGTGGTGAACCTCCACGGCGATGCCGTCGGCGCCGGCGGCGATCGACGCGCGCGACATCGGCGTCACCTTGTGGCGCTTGCCGGTGCCGTGCGACGGGTCCGTCACGATGGGGAGGTGCGAGAGACGCTCCACGGCGGGCACGATGGCGAGGTCCATGGTGTTGCGCGTGAAGTCGCTGAATGTCCGGATGCCGCGCTCGCAGAGGATGACGTTGGGGTTCCCTTCGGAGAGCACGTACTCGGCGGCCAGGAAGAACTCCTCGAGCGTGGCCGACATGCCGCGCTTCAGGAGGATGGGCTTGCCCGACTGCCCGGCCCGCTTGAGGAGCTCGAAGTTCTGCATGTTGCGCGCGCCGATCTGGAGGCAGTCTGCGTGCTCGGCCACGAGGTCGACGGTGCCTGCGTCGAGCACCTCGGTGACGACGGGGAGCCCCGTCTCCGCGCGGGCGGCCGAGAGCATCTTCAGCCCTTCCTCGCCGAGACCCTGGAACGAGTACGGCGACGTGCGGGGCTTGTAGGCGCCTCCCCGGAGGAGGTGAGCCCCATGGGCCTTCACGGCCTTGGCGATCGTGACGACCTGCTCGAGCGACTCGACGGCGCAGGGCCCGGCAATCACCACGACCTGCTTGCCTCCCACGGGCACCCCGCCCACGGAGACGATCGTGTCCTCCGGATGGAACTCCCTCGAGACGAGCTTGTACGGGTGCGAGACGCGCACGACCTCGAAGACCCCGGGCAGGTTCTCGAACGCCCCCGAGTCGATCGCGCCCCGGTTCCCGGTGAGGCCGATGGCGGTGCGCTGGGCCCCCGGAATGGGGTGCGCGCGGTAGCCGCGCTTCTCGGCCGTCTCGACGACGGCGGAGACCTGCTCCGGCGTCGCGGTTCTATCCATTACGATGAGCACGAATCCACCTCGCGAACGCGCGTTTATACTTCATTACTGCGCGCCCCTCCCGTGGAGAGCGCGCCCCCGAGGAGGCCTCCATGCGCTTGAAGACCCACGTGCTTGCCCTCGCCCTCGTGGGCGCCACCCTCTCCGCGTCCGGCGCGGGCGAGAGGGGCTACCTCATCATCCTGAAGAACGGGCAGCGGGTGGAGGCGAAGGCCAAGCCCGAGCAGAAGGGGCCGAACCTCATTTTCCAGACGCCCCTCGGCACCACCCAGATGATCAAGACGGCTGAGGTCGACATGGAGAAAACCGACGCCCACAACAGGCAGGGCCTCGGAAACGCCTACGAGGTCGACAGCCCCAAGCAGCAGCAGCTGGACGTTCCGCAGCAGCGGAGGTCGGGCATCGCCGACCAGCTCAAGGGGGTCAAGCGCATCTCGACGCCCACTCCCGAGCCCGGCGCCACGGAATCGGTCTACTCGGGCATGGGCTCCACGACCCCCTCCCGCGGCGGCA
>CAZXSG010001027.1:0-2229 GCA_964643185.1 uncultured Holophagales bacterium | reverse complement strand
CGGCGCGCTGAGCCCGCTGACGGGGTTTCTCGGCGAGGCCGACTACGAGAGCGTGGTCTCGCGTCTGCGGCTCGAAGGCGGCACGGTCTGGCCTTTGCCCATCACGCTCGCGGTGCCCGACGAGCACCGCGGAGCCGTCGAGGACGCGGGGGAGGTCGCGCTCGAGGACGGCAATGGCCGGCTCTGGGGCGTCCTCTCCGTGACCTCGATCTTTCGCCGCGATCCCCTCGTCGAGGCGCGCTTCGTGTACGGCACGGACAGCCCGGAGCATCCGGGCGTCGCGTACCTGCTCTCACGGCCCACACTCCTCGTGGGCGGAACCGTTCGGGTGCTGCCCCTGCCCACGCTCCCGTTCGCCCGCTTCCGCCTCACGCCGCGGGAGGTCCGCGCGCGGATCTTCGCGAACGGCTGGCGCACGATCGCCGGCTTCCAGACGCGGAACCCCATCCACCGCGCGCACGAGCACCTCACCAAGCTCGCTCTCGAGCTGACCGACGGTCTCGTGCTCCACCCGCTCGTGGGCGAGACGAAGGGCGACGACGTTCCGGCCGGCGTGCGCTTCCGCATCTACGAAACGCTGCTCGAGCGCTACTACCCGAAGGAGCGCACGCTCCTCGCGGCGTTCCCCGCAGCCATGCGCTACGCGGGCCCGCGCGAGGCGCTCTTCCACGCGCTCGTGCGAAAGAACTACGGCATCACGCATCTGATCGTGGGACGCGATCACGCGGGCGTCGGTCGCTACTACCCTCCAACGGCGGCCCAGGAGATCTTCGACCGCTTCCGTCCGGAAGAGCTGGGCGTTGCGCCGCTGCGGCTGGATCCCACGTTCTATTGCCGGAGCTGCGAGACGCTGGCCTCCTCGCGGAGCTGCCCGCACGACGCCGCCTCGCGCCTGGAGCTCTCGGGAACGCGCGTGAGGCAGATCCTGAGCGCCGGCGAAGCGCTCCCCGTGGAGTTCACGCGACCCGAGACCGCCGAGATCCTGCGCGAGAGCTACGGATACCCGGCGGCGGCCGCGAAGGCTCCCGCTCCGAAGAGAGCGGGCGATCCGAAAGGATCGCCTCAGGCAGTCCGACGGGACTGCCCGGGCTTCGTCCTCTGGCTCACCGGCCTCTCGGGAGCCGGCAAGAGCACGCTCGCCGAGGCTCTGCGCGCGGCGATCGGCGCCGAGCGCGCGCTCGAGATCCTGGACGGCGACGAGGTGCGCACGAACCTCTCGAAGGGGCTCGGCTTCTCGAAGGAGGACCGCGACACGAACGTCCTGCGCATCGCCTGGGTCGCGCGGGTCCTGGCGCGAAACGGCGTCGGCGTCATCACGGCCGCGATCTCGCCTTACCGAGAGGCCCGGCTCGCGGCCCGGCGCCTCGCCGAGGAGAACGGCGTTCGCTTCCTCGAGGTCCACGTCACGGCGCCGCTCGAGACGCTCGTCGAAAGGGACGTGAAGGGTCTCTACAGGAAGGCGCTCGCGGGCGAGATCGCGTCGTTCACCGGAGTCTCGGATCCGTACGAGGTGCCCGAGACGCCCGAGCTCGTCGTGGACAGCAGCCGCGAGACTCCCACCGAGTCCGTCGTCCGCATCCTGGCCGCGCTGCGCGAAGCGGATCTCCTCTCCGCGCGTGCGCCGATCGAGGCGCTCGCCGAGGTGGCGGCGTGAGCGCGCTCTTTCCGCTCTTCCTCAAGCTCGAGGGGCGGCGCGTGCTCCTCGTGGGCGGCGGGCCCGTGGCCGAGGGAAAGCTCGGCGCCCTGCTCGAAGCGGGTGCTCGGGTCACGGTCGTCGCGCCCGAGGTGCGGCCGGGGATCCTCCGGCCCGGCGTCCAGGTTCACAACCGCGAGTTCCAGCCCCAGGACCTCGACGGCGTGTGGCTTGTCGTGGCCGCCGCGACGGCTGCCGTGAACGCCGAAGTCGCGCGCCTCGCGCGGGAGCACCGCATCTTCGTGAACGCCGTGGACGACCAGGCCGCCGCGAGCGCGTACACCGGCGGTGTGCTGCGCCGCGGCGGCGTGACCGTGGCCTTCTCGACCGACGGCGAGGCGCCCGCCCTCGCGGGCCTCCTGCGCGAGGGCGTCGACGAGCTCCTCCCGCGCGACCTCGACCGCTGGATCGAGACCGCGCGCGAAGCCCGTCCCAGCTGGAGGGCCGCGGACGTTCCCCCCCCCGAGCGGCGCCCCCGCCCCCCGGCGTGTTGGCCCCGGTCCGTCTGGTGATCCCGACCATGCTTGGCACGCTGG
>CAZXSG010001026.1:0-2234 GCA_964643185.1 uncultured Holophagales bacterium | reverse complement strand
CCACCCTCGGATCCCGGGGGGTGCCGGGGGGCCCGGGGCGCGCCGCGTTGCGCACGGCACGCTCGATCATGCCCTTCGGGCGCGACCTCGGGTTCGCCATCGAGTCCACCCTCCAGGCCCCGGTGACCTCCTCGGAGGCCCTCGGGACGTTCGCCAACTGGGTCTACATCTGGGGGCACTGGCCGGTCATCATCGTCACCATGGTCTGGCTCGCCTGGCGACACCACGAGACGTTCCTGCGGCTCCGCGACGACAAGCTGCCCACGGAATGCCTCCTCACGGATCCGATGGCCGACCTCACGGCTGAAACAGCACCTTCAGCGAAGGCGGCGCCCGCGGAAGACGCCGCTCCGGCGAAGAAGGCCAAGCTCTCGAACCTCACGAAGGTCTTCTGGCCCGAGGACGGCTATACGAAGGGCGACCTCGTGGACTACTACCGCGCGGTCGCGCCGCACCTGCTGCCGTATCTCGCGGATCGGCCCCTCGTGCTCACGCGGTTCCCCGACGGCATCCACGGCAAGAACTTCTTCCAGAAGGACGCGCCCGACCACGTCCCGGGCTGGCTCCGCACGGTGAGGCTCTTCAGTGAGCATGGCGGTCGCGAGATCGACTACTTCATCTGCGAGAGCGAGGAGGCGCTCGTCTTCCTCGCGAACCTGGCGACGATTCCGCTCCATATCTGGGCGAGCCGCGTCACGAACCTCGCGCGTCCCGACTGGTGTTTGCTCGACCTCGACCCGAAGGGCGCGCCGTTCGAGGACGTGGTGTCCGTCGCGCTCGCCGCCCGCGAGCTGACCGAATCGCTCGAGCTGCCGTCCTACGTGAAGACGAGCGGCTCCTCGGGCCTCCATGTTCTGATTCCGCTCGGCGGCGCCTTCACGCACGACGAGTCCAAGACGTTCGGCGAGCTCCTCGCGAGGGTGATCGTGTCGCGGCGGAAGGACATCGCCACCGTCAATCGCGTCGTCGAGAAGCGGGAGGGCAAGGTCTACGTGGACTTCCTCCAGAACGGTCACGGCAAGCTGATGGCATCGATCTTCTGCGTGAGGCCGCTGCCCGGGGCGCCCGTGTCGACGCCACTCTCCTGGGGCGAGGTCGTGCCGCGGCTGGACCCCAAGGTCTTCACGATCAAGAGCGCCCCGCTCAGGTTCTCGAGAAAACCCGACCCGATGCTCCCGGTGCTCACCGACAAGCCCGATCTGGCCGCGGCCCTCGCCCGACTGGCCACGCTGGTCTGAATCCTCCCACCGGGGAGGGTTCAGGAAAAGACGATCGTCTTGTTGCCGTGGACGAGGACGCGGTCCTCGAGGTGCCAGCGCAGCGCGCGGGCGAGCACGTGCCGTTCGATGTCGCGGCCGAGGGCCTTCAGCTCGGCCTCGCTGTGGCGGTGCGAAACGCGCAGCACGTCCTGCTCGATGATCGGCCCCTCGTCGAGGTGCTCGGTCACGTAGTGCGCCGTCGCGCCGATGAGCTTCACGCCCCGCTCGTAGGCCCGCCGGTAGGGATCGGCTCCCACGAACGCGGGCAGGAACGAATGGTGGATGTTCACGATGCGCATGGGAAACCGCGCGACGAAACCCGGCGACAGGATCTGCATGTAGCGCGCGAGCACGAGGACGTCGGCGTGTCCGTCGAGGAGCTCCAGGAGGCGGTGCTCCGCGGATTCCTGCGTCTCCTTCGTGAACGCGACGTGATAGAACGGCACGCCGAAGCCCTCGACCTCGGAGCGCAGATCGGGATGGTTGCCGATCACCATCGTGAGCTCGGCGGGTAGTTCCCCGCGTGACCCGCGCCACAGGACTTCCAGGAGCGCGTGGTCTCCGGCGTAAGCGGAGCATTGTGTGCCGGAACGCTGAAATTGGGCGTGCGCTGGAAAACAAAAAGATGGCTGGCCTGCCCGGCGATGATGGGGATCGACTGGATCGCAGATGAACCGGTTCCTATGACACCAACCCGCTGCCCGGTGAAATCCACCTCGTCATGCGGCCAGTGTCCGGTGTGATACGTTTTTCCCCGAAAACGATCCCGGCCCTTAAAATCAGGTATCCGCGCGTTCGAGAGACAACCGGTCGCCAGGATGAAATAGGTCGCCGATACGGTTTTTCCGTCTGACGTGGTCACCGACCAGCGGTTAGCGCTCTCATGAAGCTCCGCAGCCTCAACGCGCGTATTGAGCTGAATATCGCGACGCAAATCGAACCTGTCAGCGACATGGTTGGCGTATTTCAGGATCT
>CAZXSG010001025.1:0-2236 GCA_964643185.1 uncultured Holophagales bacterium | reverse complement strand
ACCACGGCGATCTTCTTCCCGTTCAGCATATGAAGCGCGGGACCCTACCACAGCGTGCTAGCCTCCCGCCTCCACGCCGCTCCGGACTGGATTCAGGGATCGCCGGGGGCGTTCCCGGGCCCGGAAGGCCGAACGAACTTCGATGACCGCGCAGAAAACCCTCTACATCACCGGCGTCGCCGGTTTCCTCGGGAGCCATCTCGCGGATCACTTCCTGGCCGCCGGGCACCGGGTGCTGGGCTGCGACACTCTCATCGGCGGCTACCGCCAGAACGTGCCCGAGGGCGTCGGCTTCTTCGAGAGCGACATCCTGGATCTCGCCGCGATGCGGCAGCAGATGAAGGGTGTCGACGTCGTCGTCCACGCGGCCGCGCTCGCGTACGAGGGCCTCTCGGTGTTCAGCCCGAGGCTCGTCACCGAGAACATCGTCGGCGGCTCGGCCTCGGTTTTCAGCGCGGCGATCTCGTGCGGGGTCTCCCGCGTCGTCTTCTGCTCGTCCATGGCGCGCTACGGCGCGTGTGACGTCCCGTTCCGCGAGGAGATGACGTGCCGGCCCCAGGACCCGTACGGGATCGGGAAGGTGGCCGCGGAGGACCTCCTGCGCAACCTCGGCGAGGTGCACGGCTTCGACTGGGCGATCGCGGTGCCGCACAACATCATCGGTCCGCGCCAGAAGTACGACGACCCGTTCCGCAACGTGGCCTCGATCATGGTGAACCTCATGCTGCAGGGCCGGCAGCCGATCGTCTACGGCGACGGATCGCAGAAGCGCTGCTTCAGCTACGTGGCCGACGTCGTGCCCGGTCTCGCGCGGATGGCCCTCGACGAGAGCCTGCACGGCGCGACGATCAACGTGGGCCCCGACGAGGAGTTCGTGAGCGTGCTCGAGCTCGCGACGCGCATCGCGCGCCGCCTGGACTTCCCGCTGGACCCGGTGTTCGTGCCGGCGCGGCCGCAGGAGGTGCTCCTCGCCACGTGCTCGGCCGACCGGGCGCGGAACCTCCTCGGCTATCGCACGGAGCACACGCTCGACGAGGGTCTCTCGAAGGTGATCGAGTACGTGAGGAATCGTGGCCCTCGACCGTTCTCGTACCACCTCGATGTCGAGATCCTGAACGAGAAGACACCCGCCACCTGGACCAAGCACATGTTTTAGCTGGGGGCGCTCCTGCGCCGCGCCCCCAGACCCCCCAGGCGGGGTGATCGCTTTTTATCCGGGGTCGTGGTCAGGCGCCGGAGCGGCCGATGTCTCGCGCCAGGGCCAAGTGGTGGCGGGTGTGGATCGCGCAGAACTTCAGTGACTGCTCGGTGTTCAGAGGACCGAAGTAGGGATGCTTCGCGACGGGCCACGCGTTCACGAAGAGATCCTCGCGGTTGCAGGCCTCGTCGAAGGCCTTCCGGCAGGCGGCGTAGGCCTCGCTGAGCTGCGTTTCGGTGAGGGGTTCCCCGAGGACGGCCCTGGGGCTCTTCCCGACGCCTCGCGGAATGAAGCCCGTGCTCAGCACGACGCGGCCCATGAGCTTGATGCCTCCCGGCAGCGGCTCTTTCGCCCCGGCGATGCGCTCGAAGAAGAGCTGGTTGGCCTTCAGGACGTGGTCGATCTGCTGCGCGATCGTCCACGCGGAGACGCGTGGCGCGCTGGCCGTGAGCGGCCCGTGAGCGCCGTCGAGGGCGGCGGCGAGGGAGTCGAGGGCGGCGCTCATCGAGCGGACGGCGGCGTGGGCCATTCGCGCGATTCTAGTGGCCGTCACGCGCCATCAGGGTCAGCTTCCCGTCGAGCCGTAGCGCCGGATCCCGTGTTTCCAGGCCAGGAGCGCGATGGCGCCGAAGGCCGCTGCGACCAGCGGCGTCGCCCAGAAGAACGGCAGGTATTCGGCGCGCTTCAGGGCCATCGCCGTCGGGTAGAACGACGCGAACGCGAACGGGATCACCGTGGAGAGCAGGATGCGCACCTTCAGGTCGTAGATCGCGATGGGGTAGCGGCCGAACGGGATGAGGTTGAAGACCGGCGGGGCGAGGCCCACGCGGTCCTCGATGTAGAAGCTCGAGGCCGTGAGGATCGCGAACACCGCGAGGTAGAGGACGCAGCCGAAGACGGCCCACACCGGCAGGACCAGGAGGTCGAGAGCGGTCACCTGCGGGAGGCGCGACGCGGCCCACAACACCACGACGAAGCCCGTCACGACCTCCTGCAGCGACTCCAGCCGGAAGCTCTCGAAGAGGATCTGGAACACGG
>CAZXSG010001024.1:0-2238 GCA_964643185.1 uncultured Holophagales bacterium | reverse complement strand
TTCTTATCCTGGGGGTTTCTCGATCCCCCCAGAACCCCCGCGGGCTTTTTATCCTGGGGTTTCTCGATCCCCCCAGACCCCGACCGGAGAACGGCCTGAGGGCGTCCGGCGCTGGCGGCGGTGGCGCTCCGAAACCCTCCTCTTCTCCTCTGCTAGGATCGATGTTTCGCGCGCCCCGAGGCGGGCAGCGCCGGGAGAACCCACGTCACGATGATTCTCGACAAAGCTCTCTCCAAGATTTTGGGCACAAAGCACGAACGGGACGTCACGGCGCTCGTGCCGCGCGTCCAGGCCATCGGCGCGCGCGAGGACGAGACCCGGGCCCTCACGGACGACCAGCTGAGAGCCCGGTTTGCCGAGCTCAGAACGCGGGTCCAGAAAGAGCTCGAGGTGCTCGATCCCAAGATCGAGATCCGCCGCGAGCAAACGCGCAAGGCGCTGGATCCCGTCCTCGTCCCCTGTTTCGCTCTCGTTCGCGAAGCCGCTCGCCGCTCGATCGGACAGCGCCACTACGACGTGCAGCTCATGGGCGGCCAGGTCCTCCACGAAGGCAAGATCTCCGAGATGCGCACCGGTGAGGGCAAGACCCTCGTCGGCACCCTCGCCGTCTCCCTGAACGCGCTCACCGGCCGCGGCGTCCACGTCGTCACCGTGAACGACTACCTCGCCCGCCGCGACTCCGACTGGATGGGCCGCGTCTACCGGTTCCTGGGGCTCACCGTCGGCTGCATCCAGCACGACATGGACGATGCCGCACGCCGCGCGGCGTATGCGTGCGACATCACCTACGGCACGAACAACGAGTTCGGCTTCGACTATCTGCGCGACAACATGAAGTTCGATCTCTCGGTCATGGTGCAGCGCGGACACGTCTTCGCGACCGTGGACGAGGTCGACTCGATCCTCATCGACGAGGCCCGCACGCCGCTCATCATCTCCGGTCCTTCGGAAGGCGACATCGACATCTACTTCAAGGTCGATCGCATCATCCCGAAGCTCGTGCGGGGCGAGGAGATCAAGGACAAGTACGGCAACAAGACGACCACGGGCGACTACCTCGTCGACGAGAAGTCGCACACGGCCGCGCTGACCGACGAGGGCGTCTCCAAGTGCGAGCGCCTGCTCGGCATCGAGAACCTCTACGACCCCGTCAACATCGACGATCTGCACGCCTGCCAGCAGGCGCTGCGCGCTCACACGCTCTACAAGGCCGACGTGAACTACGTCGTCCGCGACGGCCAGGTGCTCATCGTCGACGAGTTCACGGGCCGCCTCATGCCGGGCCGCCGTTGGTCCGACGGTCTCCACCAGGCCGTCGAGGCCAAAGAGGGCGTGAAGATCGAGAAGGAAAACCAGACCCTCGCCACCATCACGCTCCAGAACTACTTCCGCATGTACGACAAGCTCGCCGGCATGACCGGCACGGCCGACACGGAAGCCTCGGAGTTCGGGAAGATCTACAACCTCGACGTCGTGGTCATCCCGACGAACCGCCCCATGGTCCGCAAGGACGATCACGATCTCGTGTTCCGCACCGAACGCGAGAAGTTCGAGGCCGTGGCCGAGGAGATCGTCGAGAAGCACGAAAAAGGGCAGCCCGTTCTCGTGGGCACCATCTCGATCGAGAAGTCCGAGAACCTCTCGAACCTCCTCAAGAAGAAGGCCGTTCCGCACGTCGTGCTGAACGCCAAGTACCACGAGCAGGAAGCCAACATCGTCGCGCAGGCCGGGCAGGTGGGCCGCGTGACCATCGCCACGAACATGGCCGGTCGAGGCACCGACATCCTCCTCGGCGGCAACGCCGAGTACCTCGCGCGCCAGAAGGCCAAGGACAAGACCCCCGAGGAGTTCGACGCGATCTTCGCGGAGCTCACAGCCGAATGCCTGGCGGCCCAGCAGGAAGTGAAGGAGGCCGGCGGCCTCCACATCATCGGCACCGAGCGGCACGAGTCGCGACGCATCGACAATCAGCTGCGCGGCCGCGCCGGCCGCCAGGGCGACCCGGGCTCGTCGCGCTTCTACCTCTCCCTCGAAGACGACCTCATGCGCATCTTCGGCTCGGACCGTCTGTCCGGCCTGATGAAGCGCCTCGGAATGGAGGAGGGCGTCCCCATCGAGCACCGCTGGGTCACGCGTTCCATCGAGCGCGCGCAGACGCAGGTCGAGGGCCGCAACTTCGACACCCGCAAGCACCTCCTCGAGTACGACGACGTCATGAACAAGCAGCGCGAGGTGATC
>CAZXSG010001023.1:0-2246 GCA_964643185.1 uncultured Holophagales bacterium | reverse complement strand
CTCCCACGAGCGCGAGGTTGTCCGCCTCCGTGCCGCCCGAGGTGAGGATGATCTCGTCGGACCGCGCGGACAGCGCCCGCGCGACCGTCGCCCGCGCCTCCTCGACGGCCTGGCGCGCGCGCCGCCCTTCGGCATGGACCGAAGACGGGTTCGCGGTCAGACCCGTGAGCCACGGTTTCATGGCCTCGAAGACCTCGGGACGCACGGGCGTCGTGGCATGGTGGTCTGCGTAAACGCGCCGCGGGGAAGGCTCCTGCGCCGAAGGCATCTCCGTGCCCGAGGGAAGCAAACTCATCGGCGGATTGTCACATCCCGAAGACGGCGGCAACCGCCAGGGTCACGAGCTCGGCACGATTCTTCGCCCCCGACTTCGCGAAGGCCACGTCGAGGTGACTGCGTACCGTCTCGGCGCCGATCGCGAGGCGGGCCGCGATTTCCTTGTTCGTCAGCCCCTGGGCGACGAGGGCCGTGACCCCGGCCTCCCGGGACGTGAACGAAAACCGGCTGATGAGCGGCTCCTCGGGAATCGGCACGGTCTCCCCCTCGGGCAGGGCGTACAGAAGCCGCGGTCCCGTCTCGCCGCTCCCCCGGGAGAGCTGGCCCGGAACGAGGCGGAGGCGCCGCCTCCCTTTCGCGAGCGGGATCTCCACCGTCCGCTCTCGGTGGACGGGGGCCGTCACGAGGCGCACGGCCTCCCGGTGCAACAGCTCCGGAAGGGCCGGTCCGCCGACGAGCGCGCGGGCCGCGCGATTGAGAATGAGAAGGGCACCCGCGGCATCGAGAACGAGAACGGGCACGGGAATGTGGTCCACGGCGACCTGCAGAGCCTCGGCCCGTTCGGCGAGAACGCTCACCCGGCGCTCGAGGTCCTCGCGGTCCCGAAAGAGCGGAAGGACGAGGCGTCCGAGAGCGATCTCGCTCTCCGTGAGCGTCTCGTCCTCGTCGAGCGCCTCGTGCTTTTTCGCTTCCAGCTGAGCGAGGAGCTTCTGAACCGCTTCGAGCCTCACCCCGAAATCATCGCGCGGTCGAATCCCCGGGGGAAGGGTTCGTTCGCCGGGCCGGGAAGAAAGCTCCACGCCGCTCCGTTTCGGAGGGCGCGATGACGTTTCCCCTTCACAATCCCCGCCGAATGACGACGCCACGCCCCGTGCTCGAGCTCCGCGCCGTGACCCGCAGCCTTCCCTCCGGCGACGCGTCGCTCACGATCCTCCATGCGGTGGACCTCACCGTGAAGGCCGGTGAGTTCGTCGCGATCCTGGGCCCCTCGGGCAGCGGCAAGTCGACGCTCCTCGGCATCATGGCGGGTCTCGACCGTCCGTCCTCCGGCGAGGTGTTCCTCGACGGCGAGCCGCTGCACGCGCTTTCGGAAGACGCGCTCGCGCTCGTGCGGCGCAGGAAGCTGGGTTTCGTGTTCCAGTCGTTCCAGCTCCTGCCCAACCTCACGGCGCGAGAGAACGTGATCCTCCCCATCGAGCTTTCGGGCGCCCGGGACCCCGGCGCCCGCGCCACGGCGCTCCTCGCCGCCGTGGGCCTCGGAAACCGGGGCCACCACTATCCCGTTCAGCTGTCCGGCGGCGAGCAGCAGCGCGTCGCGCTGGCGCGGGCCTTCGCTTCCGAGCCCCCGCTCCTTCTCGCCGACGAGCCGACGGGCAATCTCGACAGCGCGAACGGCACCGCGGTGATGGCGCTCCTCGAGGACCTCCGCACGCGGCACGGCACCACCCTCGTGCTCGTGACGCACGATCCCGCGCTCGCCGGCCGGGCCGACCGGCAGATCCACCTGCGCGACGGACGGGTGGAGCGCGACGAGACCCGCTTCTCCCGGCCCGGGTCTCTCGTTCCCGGGGCGAGACCCCTGAGCGGTCCTACCCCACCGCCGGGGCAGTCCGGGCTCCGCAGCGCGTGACCTTCCGCCTGCTCCTCCGGCAGATCGTCCGCGACCTCCGCGGCCAGGGCGCGCGGCTCGTCTTCTTTCTCGTGTGCCTCGGCACCGGCGTCGGCGCCGTCGTGGCGGTGGCGGGTTTCTCGCGAGGTCTCGAGACCGGCATCCGCGACCGCGCGCGCCAGCTCCTCGCCGCCGACGCGGCGATCTCGTCTCTCAGAAAGCTCACGCCGACCCTCGAGAACGTCGTCGCGGCTCTGCCCGCCGACGTCGAGGTCGCGCGGACGTTCGAGCTCGTCACGATGATCACGGCGGGCAACGCCGCTCCGGAGGTCCCCGGCGAGGCCATGCTCGTCGAGCTGAA
>CAZXSG010001022.1:0-2246 GCA_964643185.1 uncultured Holophagales bacterium | reverse complement strand
GCGCGCGCGAGGCAGCGCGCGAGGCTCACCATGCCGGCCTTCGAGACGGCGTAGTCGGCGCACTCCGTCTCGCCGCGGAACGCCGCCCGGGAGGACACCATCACGATGCGGCCGAAGCGGGCCTTGCGCATCGCGGGGAGCGCGAGGAGCGCGAGATGGGCCGCGGCGTTCAGGTTCACCTCGAGCGTGTGGCGCCACTTGCTCAGGAAGAGCGCGTCGTCGGGCTCGTCGAAGGGGTTGCGGTCCCAGAGCGCGGCGTTGTTCACGAGGAGAAGCGGATCGCCGAGGGCAGAGACGACGTCGCGGTGGAGTTTCCGGCGCTCGTCCTCGTGCTCCAGGCGCGCCCCGAGAACGACGGGCTCGGGCCCGCCCGCGGCCAGGATCCTCTGCGCGACCTCTTCGGCTTCCGCCTTGCCCCGCCCGTAGTGAACGGCCACGCGCGCGCCGTGCGCGGCGAGCGTTTCGGCGATGGTCGCGCCGATGCCGCGCGAGGCGCCGGTGACGAGGACTCCGTGTCCCTCGAGCGAGAGTCTGCTCATGCGCGGAGACCTCGTTTCCTGGTCTCCGTAGCGGCCGTGAGCGCCGCGTGCCGGTAGAGATCCGAGAGCGTCGGGTAGTTGAAGATCGATTCGGAGATCTCCCGCGCCGTGGTGCCCGCCTGCACGTACGCCATGCCCAGGTGGATCAGCTCGCTCGCGGAATGGCCCACGACGTGAGCCCCGAGGAGCTTCCCGGTATCGGCCGCGAAGAGGAGCTTCAGGAGCCCTTCGTCGTCGCCCGCGATGAGGCCGCGCGGGTTCAGCTCGTAGTTGCCGCGCCCGACGACGTAGTCGATGCCCTGCTCCTTCAGCTTCTCCTCGGTGGGACCCACGTAGCTGATCTCGGGAATCGAGTAGATCGCGAACGGGAGGTGGGCCGGGTGCGCCGTCGGACCCTCGATGCCGAAGGCGTGCCTCACGGCGCGGCGGCCCTGGTCCATCGAAGTCGACGCGAGAGCGGGATACCCGATCACGTCGCCCACGGCGTAGATGTGCGGATGCACCGTCTGGTAGCTCGCGTTCACCTCGAGGAGCCCGTAGGCGTTCGGAGCGATGCCCAGAGTCTCGAGGCCGAGGTCCTTGGTGTTGCCGTCGCGTCCGACGCAGTAGAGAAGGACGTCGACGGTGCGCTTGATGCCCTTGCGGGTCTCGCAGAGCACGCGCGGCGGGGATCCGGGTATCCGCTCGATCTTCTCGGCCCTCTCGTTGTGCGAGATCGTCACGCCGATGCGGCCCATCTCCCGCGCCAGGATCGTCACCACCTCGCGATCGAGGTAGGGCAGGAGCTTCTCGCGGGTGTCGAGGAGCGTCACCGTCACGCCGAGCGCCGCGAAGATGCTGGCGTACTCGACGCCGATGACGCCCGCTCCGAGCACAAGCATGCGGCGAGGGATGTGGGGCAGCGACAGGATCGATTCGCTGTCGAACACGACCTCGCCGTCGAACGGAACGTTCGCGGGGCGGTTGGGCCGCGAGCCCGTCGCGATGAGCACGACGTCGGCCGTGACGCGCTCCTCGGGCTGGCCCGCGCGATCCAGCTCGATCGTGTGCGGGTCCACGAAACGGCCGTGGGCGCCGAGGATCTCGATGCGGTACTTGTCGAGCGACGCGTTGATGAGGTCCAGCTCGCGCCGCACGATGAGCCGCTCGCGGTACATGAAATCGGCGACGGTGATCTCGTCGGTGATCTCGCAGCGGATGCCGTGCAGCCGGTTGCGGGTGAGCGCGTTCACGAAGAGCGCGCTCTCGCGCAACGTCTTCGAGGGAATCGTGCCCCAGTTGATGCGGTTGCCGCCCACCTCGGGCGCCCGCTCCACGACGGCGACCCGCTTGCCCGAGCGGGCCGCGAGAATCGCCGCGCGCTCGCCCGCGGGCCCGCATCCGAGGCTGACGAGATCGAAGTGCTTGGGGCTGGTCATCGAGGCGAGCTTCGAGCGTAGCAGACGGCTCCCACGGCCCCGGTGAGCCCGCCGAGGGGGAGGAGGAGCGGTGTCGCGCCCGCGGTGCGCGTGGCCCGGAAGACGGCGTTCGCGAGCGCGTCGTGGCCCTCGAGCGTCGAGCCGGCGTAGACGATGGCGCGCGGCGCGCCGAGATCCCGCGCGAGGCTCCCCGCGAGCAGGCCCACGTTCTCGCCCACGAGGTGCGCGAGCGCGAGCGCGAGGTCGGCAGGATCCCGAGACAGAGCCTTGCCGAAATTCGCGGCCGTGA
>CAZXSG010001021.1:0-2247 GCA_964643185.1 uncultured Holophagales bacterium | reverse complement strand
GAGCGCATGAGCGGCAACATCTGCCGCTGCGCCGCCTACCCCAACATCATCGAGGCCGTCACGGAAGTCGCGGGGAGGAAGGCATGAAGTCCTTCACCTACGAACGCGCCTCGACCCCCGCCCAGGCGGCCAAGGCGGCGGCCCGGATCAAGAATGCCAAGTTCATTGCCGGGGGCACGAACCTTCTCGACCTCATGAAGCTCCAGATCGAGACGCCTGCGCACCTCATCGACGTGAACGGCCTCGCGCTCGACAAGGTCGAAGCCACTGCGGGCGGCGGCGTCCGCATCGGCGCCCTCGTGCGCAACACCGATCTCGCGGCCGACGTGCGCGTGCGGCGCGACTACGGAGTTCTCGCCCGCGCGCTCCTCGCCGGAGCGTCGGGTCAGTTGCGCAACCGCGCGACCACGGCCGGCAATCTCCTTCAGCGCACGCGCTGCCCCTACTTCTACGACAAGAATCTGCCCTGCAACAAACGTCAGCCCGGGAGCGGCTGTCCGGCCATCGCCGGCTTCAGCCGGCAGCACGCCGTGGTGGGGACGAGCGACGCCTGCATCGCGACGCATCCCAGCGACATGGCGGTCGCGCTCCGCGTGCTCGATGCGACGGTGCACACGGTGCGCCCCGACGCGACGGAGCGGAGCATCCCCATTGCCGACCTCCATCGCCTGCCCGGAGAAACGCCCCACCTCGAGAACGCGCTCGCCCCCGGCGAGCTGATCACGGCGGTGTCACTGCCGAAACCCGTGGGCGGCGTCCACGTCTATCGCAAGGTGCGCGACCGGTCTTCCTATGCCTTCGCGATCGTCTCGGTCGCCGCGATCGTGCAGCCGGACGGCACCGGACGTGTGGCCCTCGGCGGCGTCGCGCCGAAACCGTGGCGCGTGGAATCGGCCGAAGCCGAGCTGCCGCGCGGCGCCAAGGCCGTCGCGGCGGGACTCCTCGCCAACGCGAAGGCGACGCGTCAAAACGAATTCAAGCTATCGCTCGTGGAGCGCACGCTGGGCGCGACCTTGGCGGAAGCGAGGAAGTCATGAAGTTCGACGTTCCGGCCACGAGCAACCCGATCGACAAGCTCGAGGTCGTGGGCCGCCCGGTCGACCGGGTCGAGGGAAAGCTGAAGGTCACGGGCACGGCGACCTATGCCTACGAGTGGCACGACGTGGTGCCCGACACCGCATACGGCGTGGTCGTCGGCGCGGGCATCGCCAAGGGGCGCATCGCGTCTCTCGACGTCAAGGCGGCCCGCGCGGCCTCGGGCGTCCTCGCGATCGTGACTGCTGAGAACGCCGGGTCTCTCGGCAAAGCCAACCTGAACACCGCCAGGCTCCTGGGCGGACCCGAGATCGATCACTACCACCAGGCGATCGCTGTCGTGGTCGCCGAGACGTTCGAGCAGGCTCGCGCCGCGGCCGAGCTCGTCCGGGTGGAGTACACGCGGGCCGAGGGCGCATTCGATCTGGCTTCCCTGAAAGACACCGCCAAACCCGCGCGCCCGACGGGAGGTGCCGCCGATACGACTGTCGGCAACTTCGACAGTGCCTACGACGCGGCTCCCGTGAAGCTCGACGGGACCTACACCACGCCCGACCACGCGCACGCCATGATGGAGCCCCACGCGTCCCTGGCCGCGTGGAACGGCGACAAGCTCACCGTGTGGACCTCCAACCAGATGATCGACTGGGGCGTGAGAGACGTCGCGAAGACGCTCGGCATCCCCAAAGAGAACGTGAGGCTCGTCTCGCCGTACGTGGGCGGCGGCTTTGGCGGCAAGCTGTTTCTCAGGGCCGACATCGTGCTCGCGGCCCTGGGTGCCCGCGCGGCGAAGCGACCAGTGAAAGTCGCGCTCTCGAGGCCCCTCATGTTCAACAACACCACACATCGAGCCGCGACGATCCAGCGCATCCGCATCGGCGCAAACCGGGACGGCACGATCACGGCCATCGGCCACGAGAACTGGTCGGGCGATCTGCCCGGCGGCCGGCCCGAGTCGGGCGTGAGCCCCACGCGACTGAGCTACGCCGGCGCCCATCGCATGACGAAGGTACGGCTCGCGGTGCTCGATCTCCCCGAAGCGAGCGCCATGCGGGCTCCGGGCGAAACTCCGGGGGCGATGGCGCTGGAGATCCCCATGGCCGAGATGGCGGAAAAGCCCGGAATCGACCCCAGCGAGTTCCCGGTTCTCAACGACCCCCCGGTCCGCCCCGAGCACCCCAACCCCCCGTTCTCCCCTCCGCCCCCCGGGGG
>CAZXSG010001020.1:0-2248 GCA_964643185.1 uncultured Holophagales bacterium | reverse complement strand
CCTGCCGCTCCGCGCCGAGGACGAGCACGAGGCCGAAGGTCTCGACCTCTCGCACCACGGCGAGGCGGCCTACCACGACGGCACCGCCCCGCTCGGCGTCGCGAAGGTCAAGTCGCCCGAGAGCGGGGAGACGCCGGTGCTCCTCGGCGCTCCCACGCCCTCACACGCGTAGCTCAGCGCACGCGCATCCCGGAGGAGGCCGCCTCGAACGGGGCGGCCTCTTCGCCTTCATCGGCTTCGTCGAGCGGGGGAAGCGTCGCACCGCTCTGCTGGATGAGCTTGGCGACGAGTCCCGTCCAGCCCGTCTGGTGGTTCGCGCCGATGCCCGCGCCGTCGTCCCCGTGAAAATACTCGTGGAAGAGCAGGTGGTCCCTCCAGTGCGGATCGCTCTGGAACAGCTCGGCGCCGCCGAAGCACGGCCGCCTCCCGTTCTCGTCGCGGAGGAACGTGAGGATCAGCCGGCGGGACAGCTCGGTCGCGACCTCGTTCAGAGGCACGACGTTGCCCGAGCCGCGAGGACACTCCACCTTGTAGCCGTCGCCGAGGTAGTGCGCAAACTTCTGGAGCGACTCGATGATCAGGTAGTTCACCGGGAACCACACCGGGCCGCGCCAGTTGGAATTCCCTCCGAAGAGGCCCGTGGACGATTCCGCGGGCTCGTAGTCCACCCGGAACTCCCGGCCGCCCAGCTCGAGCACGTAGGGTTTGTCCCTGTGGAAGCGTGAGATCGCGCGAATACCGTAGGGCGCCAGGAACTCCTCCTCGTCGAGCAGGTACCGCAGGACGCTCCTCAGACGGTCGCGGCTCACGAGCGACAGGAACCGCTGGACTCGTCCGGCCTCGCCCGTGCGGGTCTCGACGTGCGCGCGGAGCTCGGGACGGTTCTCGAGGAACCACTGCATGCGGCGCTTGAAGCCCGGCAGCCTGTCGATTACCTGGGAGTCCAGCGTCTCCACCGCGAAAAGCGGGATGAGGCCCACCATCGAGCGCACCTTGAGCGGATACGGCTTCGCGCCCGGCACGTGGAGAACGTCGTAGAAGAAGCCGTCGTCGGCGTTCCACAGCTCGATGCCCTCGCCCGCCACGTTGTTCATCGCGCGGCAGATGGCGACGAAGTGCTCGAAGAACTTGGAGGCGACGTCCTCGTACGAGCTGTCCTCTCCGGCCAGCTCGAGCGCGATGGTGAGAAGGTTGAGACAGTACATGCCCATCCAGCTCGTGCCGTCGGACTGCTCGATGTGCCCGCCCGTGGGCAGCTCGGCGCTGCGGTCGAAGACGCCGATGTTGTCGAGCCCCAGGAAGCCGCCCTGGAAGATGTTCTTCCCCTCGGCGTCCTTGCGGTTCACCCACCAGGTGAAATTCAGGAGGAGCTTCTGGAAGACCCGCGCGAGGAACTTGCGGTCGCCCACGCCCCGGGCCTTCTTCTCGATCTTGTAGACCCGCCACGCGGCCCAGGCGTGCACGGGCGGGTTCACGTCGCCGAAGTTCCACTCGTAGGCCGGAAGCTGGCCGTTCGGGTGCATGTACCACTCGCGCAGGAGCAGCAGGAGCTGCTCCTTGGCGAAATCGGGATCCACCACGGCGAGCGGCACACAGTGGAAGGCCAGATCCCACGCGGCGTACCACGGGTACTCCCATTTGTCGGGCATGGAGAGGACGTCGGCGTTGTAGAGATGGCCCCATTCGCTGTTGCGGCCCCTCAGCCGCCGGGCCGGCGGCGGCTCGCCCTCGGGGTCCCCCTTGAGCCAGCGCGACGCGTCGTAGTGGTAGAACTGCTTGCTCCACAGAAGGCCTCCGAACGCCTGGCGCTGAACGCTCTTCGCGTCCTCGGAGAGCCCTTCGGGAGCCAGGGCCTCGTAGAACGCATCGGCCTCGCGCCTGCGGGCCGCGAACGTCTCCTCGAACTCCGGGCCGAACGCTTCGGATTCCACGGAGCGGTCGGTGAGGCGGAGCCGGAACGTCACCGAGCCTCCAGCCGGAACCATCGTCTGAAAATGAGCCGCCGCCTTGGAGCCGACCCCGGTCGGGTTGACGGCTTCCCGCCTGCCGTGGACGACGGCCTCGTCGATGCCGTCCTTCACGTACGGCGACTCGTTGGGCACGCCCCACAGTCGCTGCTTGTTCGACTCGTTCTCGGTGAAGAGCAGCTCCGGGCCGCCGTCCACGAAGGGCCGGCGCGCGCCGAGCTGCGGATGCGCGATGTCGATCACGCCCGACCCGGCACGGAGCCTGGGACGGCGCGGGTCCA
>CAZXSG010001019.1:0-2248 GCA_964643185.1 uncultured Holophagales bacterium | reverse complement strand
CGCCCTTTTGAACGCGCACCCGTCCCCCCCCGCGCCCACCGTGCCCGCCCGGCTCCTCGCGCTCGCGAGCGCCGGGCCCTTCCAGACGGCGCTCCTCTCGGAAGGCTCATCGGCCGGGATCGGGATGGGAGGCGTCGTCGTCTCCGCACGCGGGCTCCTCGGCCGCATCGTCGCCACGGGCCACAACACCTCCCGGGTCCAGCTCCTCAACGACCGCACGGCCGCCGTGGGCGTGCTCCTCGTGCGCACGGGCCGCGCGGCCGTCGCGCGCGGCGACGGGGCCGGAGGGCTCGCCGTCCTGTACGTGCCGACGATCGCCGACGTCCTCGCGGGCGACGTTCTCGTGACGGCCGGGACCGACGGCGTGTATCCGCGCGATCTCCCCGTGGGCCGGATCCGCGAGGTGCGGCGGTCCAGCCACTCGCTGTTCCTCGACCTCCCGGTCGAGCCCGCGGCAAACCCAGTGAAAGAGCCCCTCGTCTTCGTTCTGCCACCGGCGGCCTCGCGGGCCGAGGAGCTGCCCCTCGAAGGTCCGCCCGCGCCGGCCGGCCGCGGATGAAGACCCTCCGGTTCTTCTTTCTCCTGGGCTGCGCCACCCTGATCACGCTGGTGCTCTCGGCCTTCTCCGTGAGGAACGGCCCCGATCTCTTCCTCGTCGCCGTGTTCGACGTCGCGCGGCGCGGCATGCCCATCCCCGCCATGCTCGCGGGCCTGGCCGCAGGTTTCCTCGAGGACGGGCTCTCGAGCCCGGAGCGGCTCCTGGGCCTCCACGCGTTCTCGAAGGTCCTCCTCGGCTACCTCGTGGCCACGCTCGGCGCCAGGATGCTGGTCGAGAAGCCGTTCGCGTCGGGCCTCCTCGTGGGCGGCGCGACTCTCGTCGAGACGGGCGTCATCCTCGGGCTCCTCTCCGTACTCCGGGATATCTCGCCCGCGGTCGATCCGGCCGGACTCGCGCTGAAGGCGGTCTCGACGGCCGCGCTGGGCTCTTTCGCCCAGGCCCTCATCAACGTCCCCTGGAAGGACCGCCTCGAGGCCCGGCGGCGCCGCCGGCTCTCGTAGCGGACAATCGGCCCGTGCCCGCGAGCGCCCGCGAAGACCGCCGCCCCCTGCTCCACCGCATCGACTTGCTCTCGGCGGCGGTCTGGAGCGTGTTCATCCTGCTCGTCCTCGTGTACTGGGTCCACCAGGTTCTCCGGGGGGACGAGTTCGAGCGGATGGCCGCGAACAACCGCGAGCGCTCGGTGCCCATCACCGCGCCGCGCGGCTTCATCCTGGATCGCAACGGGCTCGTGCTCGCCGAGAACGAGCCGTCCTTCGCGCTCCTCCTCTACCGGCGTGAGACGCGGGATCTGGGCGCTTCGCTGACCTTCGTGGCCGGGCTGCTGAATCGTCCGCTCGAGGAGCTCACGCGCCGCGTGGAGCGCGCGCCGCGCGCCACCACGTTCATCCCGGTGGTCCTCGAGGAGAACCTCTCCATCGCCGAGGTCGGGGCCGTCGAGTCGCACGCACTGGAGCATCCCGAGCTCGTCGTGCAGACCACCGAGCGCCGCATCTACACGCAGGGCACCGTGGCCGCGCACATTCTGGGTCACCTCGGCGAGGCCACCACGGAGCAGCTCGCGGCGCGGGGCGGCAAGGGCCGGCCGGGCGAGCCCGTGGGCCAGAAGGGCGTCGAGTCGGCGTACCAGGAGCTCCTCTCGGGCTCCTCGGGCGCCCGCACCTTCGTCATCGACTCGTTCGGTCGCGAGGTCGCCGAGTCCGACCGCACCGAGCCCGCGCCCGGCAACACGCTCGTCCTCACCATCGACGTGCGGCTCCAGCGCATCGCCGAGGAGTACCTCACCGGCAAGGTGGGCGCGGCCGTGGCGCTCGACCCGAAGACCGGCGAGATCCTCGCCCTGGCCTCCTCCCCCGCCTTCGACCCCAACACGTTCACGAAGCGGGTCACGCAGACGGAGTGGAAGGAGCTCATCGACAACGAGGACAAGCCCCTCCAGAACCGCGTGCTCCAGAACCTGTACTCGCCGGGCTCGGTGTGGAAGGCGGTCGTGGCCTACGCCGCGCTCACGAACGGCGTGGACGCGCACGAGCGCGTGGGCTGCAACGGCTCCCTCACGTTCTACGGGCGGCCGTTCCGCTGCTCCGGCCATCACGGCAGCGTGGATCTCCCCACGGCGCTGCAGGTTTCCTGCAACTCGTATTTCTACACGATGGGCAAGCGCGTCGGAATCGATGCGCTGGCCGACGC
>CAZXSG010001018.1:0-2249 GCA_964643185.1 uncultured Holophagales bacterium | reverse complement strand
CCTCGAGCGGGGGCGCGACACCGAGGTCGAGCGCGCCGCGTCCGAGGCGCTCCTCGACGCCGCGCTGCTCTTCTCTCCGCGCGTCGAGAAGACCGTTGAAGGCCTCGTCACCCTCGACGTCACGGGGCTCACGCGGCACATGCGCGGGATGTGCCTTCCAGCACCGGCAGAAAATCGAGCGAGCTCCCCGGAGCTCGCGTTCTCGCACGCGGTCCTCGCGGCCGTCGCGCGGGCTGGGCTCCCCGCCCGCGCCGGCATGGCGTCGCGCATGCTCACGGCCCGGGTCGCGGCGGCAGGGCGTCCTGTTCAGCCCTCCGGGCCGGGAAACGCCTCCGGCGCGCTGCTGAATACCGTCCTCGTCTTCGGGGACGCGGTCTACGTGCCTCCCGGCGGGGAGGCGGCCTTCCTCGCTCCTCTGCCGCTCGAGCGGCTCGCCCCCGAGCTGCGCCTCGCGTCCACGCTCGCCCGCTGGGGACTCCGCGCGATCGGCGATCTCGCCCGGCTCCCGGAGAGCGACGTCGCCGCGCGCCTCGGAGAAGCGGGCGCGGCGCTCCACGCGAGGGCCTGTGGCGCCGACCCCGAGCCTTTCCTCGCCCACGTGCCCCCCTCCGCGTTCACGGAAGGCTTCGGCTTCGACTGGCCCGTCACCGAGCTTTCTTCCTTCATGGCCTTTGCGCGAGCCGCTCTCGAGCGGCTCCTCGAGCGCCTCGCCATCCAGGGCCTCGGGGCCACGCGGCTGGATCTCGAGCTGCGCCTCGACCCCGACGGCACCGACGCGCGCACCCTCACGCTCCCGGCCCCCACGCGCGAGGCCAAGACGCTGCTGACCCTTCTTTCGCTCCACCTCGAGAAGAGCCCGCCGCGCGCGCCGCTCCTGGGCTTCTCCCTCACGGCGCACCCCGACCGCCCGCGCCGCGGACAGCTCACGCTCTTCGGCCCCCCGGAGATCTCTCCCGATGCCCTCGCGACGCTGCTCGCACGCCTCACGGCCCTTCTCGGGGAGGGCCTTGCCGGCACGCCCGTCACGACCGACGGGCATCGCCCGGAGCGTCAGGGCTCCAGCATCTACGCACCGCCTCCGGCGCCCCCGAGGCGCCGGGAGCCGCGGCGGGCCTTCGGCCTCCTCTCCGTGCGGGTGCTGCGTCCGGCCCTGGGGCTCGACGTGGACGAGGGCGAGCCGCAGCCACAGGCGCGGCGCCCGTCGTTCGTTCGGCCCCTCGCGGCGGAGGGCCCTCTCCGGCCGGGCCGGGTGCGCGTGGCCTCGGGCCCCTGGCGCCTCGAGGAGAGCTGGTGGGCGGAGAGCCCCGCGGATCGCATGGACCGTTCGTACTGGGACATCGAGCTCGAGAACGGCGGGCTCTACCGCATCTTCCAGGAGGGCTCCTCGGGCTCCTGGTACGCGGATGGAATCTACGATTGATGCTGATTCTTTCGGGTCCTTTTCGCCCCCATTCGCTTGACTTGCGACCCTATTGCGCCTATCTTTGAGCAGCGACCGTAACCCATATTCTTTCGGAGAAAGTACAAATTTCCCGAATCAAATAAGGTAAACGCCGCCTGGAGCCTTATTATCATGAAGCCGGTCACCCTCACGCAGCGTCAGAAGGACATCGTCGACTACATCCGAAGCTATCGGGAGTCGAACGGCATCTCTCCCACCCAGCGGGAGATCTGCGAGAAGTTCGGGTACTCCTCCTTCGGGACGCTGCAGAAGCACATCCGGCTCCTCATGGAGAAGGGCGTCCTCGTCCGCGACTGGAACAAGCGGCGATCGCTTGTCGTCGCCGAGGAGCTCGTGCGGCCCGGCCTCGTCGACGTGCCGCTCCTGGGCCGCATCGCCGCGGGCCAGCCCATCGAGGTCATCCAGGGTTCGGAGACCTTTGCCGTTCCGGAAACGCTTCTCGGCCGGAAGTCCGACAACTTCGTCCTGCGCGTTCGCGGAGACTCGATGATCGACGACGGGATCCACGATGGCGACTACGTCGTCCTCGAGAAGCGCGTCGTGGCCGACATCGGCCAGACGGTCGCCGCGCTCGTCAACGGCGAGGCCACGCTCAAGCGCTTCTATCGTGAGCCGGCCGGCATGATCCGTCTGCAGCCGGCGAACGACCGCATCAAGCCCATCCTCGTACCGGAGGCCGACGTGGCCGTGCAGGGTGTCGTCGTGGGCCTTCTCCGGCGGTACTGAGTTTTGCCGGGAAACCCAGTTATGGGTTTCCCTCACCCTTCCGCTCCGCTCGCTTCGCTCG
>CAZXSG010001017.1:0-2249 GCA_964643185.1 uncultured Holophagales bacterium | reverse complement strand
CTCCTCGCTCGAGTTCCACGACCACAGAGACTACGAGCCCGGCGACGACCTCCGCTTCGTGGACTGGCAGGCCTTCGCGCGGAGCGAGAAGCTCGTGGTGAAGCGCCACCGTGAAGAGGTCGCGCCGCACGTCGACCTCCTCGTCGACGGCTCCCGCTCGATGAATGTGAATGGCGCCAAGAGCGAGGCCGCGGCGTTCGTCACGGGGCTCCTCTCGGGCGCCGCTCGCGCGACGGGACTCTCGGTGACGACGTGGCTCATGGGGGACAGGCCGGAAAGGGTCCCGCGGGGCGCCATGTCCCTCATGGCGGGGCCCCTCCGCTTCGACGGAACGGCGAGTCTCCCCGCGGTCCTGGCCTCCTCGCCGCCCTCGCTCCGCCCTCGCGGCGTACGGCTCCTCGTGACCGACTTCCTGTTTCCCGAGGATCCGGCGCTCGTCCTCCGCCCGCTCGCGCGGGACGCGGCCTTCTCCGCCATCGTCGAGGTCCTGGCCGCGGACGATCTCGACCCTCTCGCGCGCGGCGCGGTGAGCCTCGTGGACGTCGAGTCGGGAGCGCGCAGAGACGTCCTTTTCGGCGACACGGAGCGGAAGGGCTATCGCGAAGCCCTCGATCGCCACCGCGCGCTCGTTCTCGACATCGCCCGCCGCCACGGCGTGACGCGCGTCCCCCTCGCGCCCGAGGACTTCGTTTTTCCGGGCGCGGCTCCGGCAGCGCTCCTCCGTCACGGGCTTCTCGCGGCGCGGGGCTGATGCCGTCTCTCGCGCTCCCCGCCGCGCTCTTCGGCCTCGCGCTCCTGCCGGCGCTCGTCGCCATCTACCTCCTCCGCGACCGGCGGCGGCCCTTCGTCGTCTCGGCGCTGTTCCTCTTCGCGGGAGCCCGCGAGGCCACGGCCGGGGGCCGCAAGCGCGACCGCCTGGTGACACCGCTCCTCCTCGCGCTCGAGATCCTCGCGATCTTGCTGCTCGTGCTCGCGGCCGCGCGGCCCTATGTCCTCTCGGGCCGCGGAACGCCGCTCGCTCTGGTGCTGGACGACTCCCTCTCGATGACGGCCGGCCTCGACGACTCGCCCCGCACGCGAGCGCTCACCGCGCTCTCGAGAGAGCTCGCGGGCCAGGAGCACGCACCCGTCATCGTCGTCCTGGCCCGCGAGACGCCCGTGCTCCTCGGCCGCTACGCGTCGTTCGCGTCCGCCCGCGGCACGCTCGGTGCCTGGTCCCCGCGCGCGCCCCGCGCCGACCTCGCCGCCGCCCGCCTCTTGGCCCGCGAGACGGCTGGGCACAACGCGCGGATCCTCGTGGTGAGCGATCACCTGCCCCCGGGTCTCGCGAAGGACGAGGCCGACACCCACCTGGCGTTTGGCCGGCCCCTCCCGAACGCCGCGTTCTCGAGCGCCCTGCGCCGCGAGGTCGCGGAGACGGGCGCCGAGGAGGCGGTCTTCGAGGTGCGTTCCTTCGCCACGAGCGAGCTTTCGCTCGAGATGACCGTGAAGACGGGCACGGACACGCGAGCGTCTTCCCTGCGGCTCGCGCCGGGCGAAACGCGCCGGCTCGTGCAGCCGCTGCCCGCGGGCGCCGGAACCGTGACCGCTTCTCTGCCGGAGGACGAGCTCACCGCCGACAACACGGTCGTGCTCGCGCCCGCGCGCTCCCGCCGCGTGAGCGTCTCCCTCGCGCTGCCGCCCGGCCCGATGCGCGACGCGTTCGAGAGGGCGCTCGAGGCGACGCGCCGGGCCGTGCTGGTCGACGCCTCCGGGGCGGGCCGCGAGGTCTTCCTGCGCATCGAGGACGCGGGTGGAGTGGTGGCAGCGGGCGCTTCGTCCTCCGGCGCCGCGCCCCCTTCCCCCCCCGCGCTCGTCACGCTTCGCGTCGCGAGCCAGGAGGCGGGCGCGTCGGCGTACGCGGGGCCGTTCCTCCTCGATCACGGGCACCCGCTCACCGCGAGCCTTTCGATTCCCGGCGTCGTGTGGGCGGCGCCCAGGCTCGTCGCGCCGCGCGGCCGCGTGCTCGTTTCGGCGGGCGACGTCCCGCTCCTCCTCGAGGAGGAGTCGGGCACTTTGAACACAGTGCACACCGCGCTCACGCTCGCGCTGGCGCCCCGCCTCTCGACGCTCACGCTCGCACCGGCCTGGCCGGCGTTCGTCGCGGACCCCCCCGACGAGTCCGCCTCCCGCGCGCCGGGTCCCCTCGCGCCCAACGTCCTCCCCGCCACCGACGCCCCCGTGCCCCCTCCCCAGCGCCCCCCCCAGCC
>CAZXSG010001016.1:0-2250 GCA_964643185.1 uncultured Holophagales bacterium | reverse complement strand
AGAGGTCAAGGGTGATCCAGGCGGGGTCGTGGTCGGTCCCATCGCGGGCCAGCTCGTGTCCGACATCCTCGTCGGCGTGCGCGGAAACCCGTCTTCCGGAGACGCCGTGATCGGGGCGCGGGGCGCGGGGTTGGCGCTCCTCGGCGGGGCGCCCTCGACTCCCGTGCTGGCCGACGGCTGCGGCGACGTGCTCGCGCTCGCTCCGGCTCCCACGGGGTCCGCGCGCGCGCTTCTCGCGGCCACGGCCTGCGGCCCTCAGCTGGGCGATGCCGTGCTGACGCCGGCGACCTCGGGCCTCCCGCAGAACACGACGGTCACCGGTCTGGCCCCCGCTTCGACGGGGGGCGTCGTCGGCTCGACCTCGGGGAACGGCCTCTACCGGTTCACGGGCAGCGGCTGGAGCGCCGACTCCTCGGGCCTTTCGACGAGCGCGCTCACCGGCCCCGTTCGCGAGATCGCCGGGGAGCTCTTCGCCGTCGCCGACGGCACGCTCGCGCGGCGCGGCTCGAACGGCACGTGGACGGCAGATGCCGCCACGGGGATACCGGGGGGCTCGACGATCCTGTCGCTCGGCGGCACGTCCACGGCGTTCGCGGGTTTCGTCGCGGGGGGCGTGTTCCGGCGTTCGTCGGGGGTCTTCCGGAGCGACGGCTACGGCATCGCGACGGCCTCGGTCTTCGGGCTCGACACGGCCGCGAGCCGGCTCGTCGCGGCGGGTGGAACCACCGGGGTGCTCGTGCGACGGGAGGGAGGCTTTGCGCCCGAGAACGGCGGCCTGCCCGAGGGCGCCGACGTTCGCGTGGTGCGCGGAGATCCGGGCCGCAAGGGACTGTGGGCCGGCACGTTCGGTCAGGGCGCCTACTTCGCGCCCACCTCGGCGCAGGTGAAGACGGTTCCGGTCGTGCTCGATGTCGTGGGTGCGGGCAACGCGCGTTATCGCTCGGAGCTCACGCTGGGCTCGCGGGCGGCGGCCGTCGTCACGGTCCGTCTCCGCTTCGATGCAGCCCCCGGGTTCGGGGCGGTGGACCCACCGCAGTCCGGCAGCGCCGACGTGACTCTCGCACCAGGCCAGGAGATCCGCGCCGTCGACGCTCTCGACTTCCTGCGGCAGCGCGGCCTCGCGATTCCCGTCGCGGGTCCCGGCAGCCCGGTTGCGGGGAGCCTCTCGCTCACGGCCCTGAATCCGGGTTCCTCGCTCGACGGGGTCTACGCGCTGGCGCGCACGTACACAGTCGATTCTTCCGGCGGCACGTTTGGCCTCTTCTACGACGCGGTTCCCGACGTCGACGCGCCCGAGGACGAGGCCACGGTCTACGGACTCCGCAGCATCGCCTCGGGGCCAGGGGCCGCGCGATCGAACCTCGCCGTGGTCTTCCTGCCGTCGTTGCGCACGAGCGCGTCCTTGACGCTCGAGGTCGAGGTCTTCGACGGAGACGGGCGGCCCGCTCCGGTGAAGCTCGAGAAGACGCTCGCCCCGGGCGAGTGGTTTCAGTGGAACGGCGTCCTCGGCCTCTCCGGGCTCGCCGACGGTGCGACCGGCTACGCGCGTGTGCGGCGGGTCGCGGGAGACGCGCCCTTCCTCGCGTACGGAATCGTGAACGACGCCGCGACGGCGGACGGCTCGTTCCTGCCCGCGTTCCGATCGGGCGGACTGGCGGCGGCCCGCCGTGTCGTGGTGCCCGTCGTGCTCGACGTGTACGGCGCGGCGGGCTCTCATTTCACGACGGAGCTGACGATCGTGAACGACTCGCCCATCGCGACGCCCGTCGATCTCTTCTATCGTCCCGCGCCCGGATTCGGCACGGCCCCGGGCGTTCCGTTCGTCACGCTCATGGTGCCGGCCCGCGGGCAGAGGATCGTGCCCGACGCGATCCAGATGCTCCGCGAAAACGGCATCCAGGTGCCCGACCCGCGCACCGACGGTCCCCAGGGCGGCGCGCTGGCCGCGGAGTTCCGCTTCGTGCGGAGCCTCGACACGCCGCGCACGCTCGTGCTCGCGCGCACCTCGACCCCGAATCCCGACGCGGCGGTGGGCGGGTCTTTCGGGCTCTTCCAGACGGCGTTCGCGCGGGGCGGGGGAGCGCGGCGTCGCGCCGTGGTGCCGGGCCTCACGCAGAACGAGAGCGTCCGGGCCAACCTCGCGGTGGTGCACCTCGGCGGCGGCTCCGATCTGCCGCTCGTCCTCAGGGTGCAGCTCGAGGACGTGGCCACGGGCGCCGCCACCGGGAGCCCGCTCGAGGTGACGCTCCA
>CAZXSG010001015.1:0-2257 GCA_964643185.1 uncultured Holophagales bacterium | reverse complement strand
GGGGGAACGGGGATCTCGAGGAAGCCGTCCGGGCTCATGCGGACGTCGGCCACCCGTGCGTCGACGCTCGCCCTCCAGGAAGGATCGAACGTGCGGACGCAGAGGAGCGTCGCCGTCTCCTCCGCGGGGGCGGACGTGATCTCGACGTCCAGAACCTGACGGTGCGAACGGTTCTCGATGACCGCGACGCGGCCTGTGCCCCGAACGACCGAGAGCTCCGGACGCGCTCCGGGAAGGAACACGAGGCGATCGTCCCCGACCCGTCCGGCGACGACGGTGCCGGGCGGGTCGGGCGCGGCCGCGCGGGTCCTCACGAGGCTGACGCCGGCGGCGGCGAGACGCCGCGCCTTCTCCTCCCCCCAGGGCAGCCGGGCGAGCTCTTCGGCAAACCTCTGGGCATGCGCCGGGGCCATCCGGTCCACGTCGTTCTCCCCGGCGTACCTCACGCCGAAGACCGCGCCGACCTCGGGAAAGAGAGGATCGTGTCCCGAGGAGGCGACCAGCCGGGCCCTCAGCGTGGCCGGGTCGCTCGAGCCCTCATCGTGGAAGCGCCCTCCACGCGCCTCTCGAAGCACCAGCTGGACGGCCGCCGGCACCCGCTCGAAGCGGTCCTTTTCGCCCACCGGCAACGAGCCCGAGACCCGGCGGGTGGCGTCGAGGAGAAACAGGGCGCAGCCGAGCAGCGCGACGGCTCGCGGCGGCACACGGGAGCTCCGCCAAAGGAATGCCAGCAGCGCGAGGCTCGCGGCCGACGCCAGAAGCGGCGGCGCGAGGCTCGCGAGGAGCCGCGGGTCGAGCGCTTCCACGGCGGCACCGTCGGCCCCCGCGAGGCCGCACGTCGCGAGAAACGCCGAGAGGGCCTCGGGTGAGAACCAGGCGAGCGCGGCGAGGGAGAGCGCCGGAGCCGCGAGAAGGAACGCAGCCGCCGATGCGCGGGAGCGTGCCGCCGGGCCCGTCTCCTCCCGCCGGCACGCGTCCCACCCTACGGCCGCCGCCGCCGCCAGCGCGAACGTCGAAAGGAGCCACCATTTTTCCGGGTACCGGAAGATCGGGAGTACCGAGAGAAGGGCGCCGGCTGGCGGGAGGTACCTGCCGCTGGCGAGGAGCGCGCCGAGCGTCGCGAGGAGAAGAACGGCGCGTCCGGCGCGCACCGTCGTTGCGGCGGCGGCGAGAGCGAGGGGAATGCAGCCGAGCGCGAGGTCGAGGAAATACGGATTCCCGGCGTCGAATGTGGCCGCTCCCCAGTAGGCGGCGTCGTCCTCGGCGAGCGGATCGCCCACGAGGCGCGGCTCGAGGAGCGTGAGGAGCCGGCCCGGCGCGACGGACCAGAAGAGGGCTCCATGGCGCGGCTCGATTCCCTGCCCGCGCGACGAACGGGCCAGCTCGAAGGCGGCCGGCAGGAGCTGGATGCCCGCCGTCGCGAGCGCGAGGAGCGTCGCGGCAACGGCGTGGCCCACGGGCCTGGGACTCTTCGACGAGAGCGCGAGGAGAACGGCCACGAAGGCGAGCGCGACCCCGCCGATGGCCGTCACGACGGGCTCCCCCGCGAGGAACGACAGACCGAGAAGAGCTCCGGAGCCACAGACGCCGGCCCGCGATCCCCGGGCGAAGAGAACGACGGCCAGCGGCAGTGGCGCCAGCGCGGCGCACAGTCCGAAGTACTGAGGCACCGACTGAAAGACGCCCGAGAACAGGAGGATCGCGCCCCCCGCGGCGGACGCTTTCGCCGAGAGCCCGAGCATCCGCAGGGCCACCACGAAGAGGGCGAGCGTCAGCGCCGCATTCATGAACGTCACGAGCGTGGGCGAAAGCACGGTGACGAGGGGGGTGAGCGGCCAGAAAACGGCCGCCGTGGGATTTGCCGCGAGAGCGCGGCCGCCCGAGAAAAAGTCGTTCCAGTAGGGAGGGTCTCCCGACCGCAGAACCGCGCCGAGGACGGCGCGCCACGGCGTGAAGAAGAAGCCGGCGTCCCGGAACGAGAGGACGCCGCCGGCGAGGAACTCGTGGAAACGGATCGCGAAGAGACCCAGAACCGCGCCGAGCGAGAGGAGGGTTCCACGCCGCCCGGTCGTCATGCGGCGATTTCAGGCCTTGCGGGCGATGACCAGGAGCGACATGCCGAACGACGGCGACTTCTTCTCCTCCAGCCTCAGAACCGGAAGAAGGAACCGAAAGGCGTTCAGCTGCTGCTTGACGCGGTTTGTGACTACTTGCCAAACCCGCTCGAAATTCCGGCGGCCAAAGGGGTGAACCCAAA